>JAYTVY010000419.1:0-5066 GCA_043743755.1 Bryobacterales bacterium
GGGCTCATCGGGATAGGCGCCAAACCCGGCATCCAGCGCGCCGGCCCGCCACTGCATCGCCAGCACCAAGACAAAGTAGCCGGCAAAAACGAGTACGGACCGGACGAGTTGCGATGTAAAAACCCTTCTCATGGTCCGCTACAACATGCTAGCGCGTTATTGCCGCGAGTTAGCGCTTGAACCGGAACCTCAAGAGCGTCCAGGCGGCGATGACGCCATCGCGCGGCTTGATTTTTTTCCCTTCGCTGGTTGAACGGGGATGGTATGCGATGGGAACTTCCGCAATCCTGCATCCGGCGCGGATCAGGCGCGCGGTGATCTCGTGGTCGGTTTCAAAGCCGCTGGTTTCGAGTTTCAGTTTCTTGAGGAACCCCGCGGGATAGAGCTTGTATGCGGTGAGCGTGTCGCTCATCCAGCGGCCATACAGTAGCAGAGTCCAGCCGCTGAGCAACGCGCCGGCCAGCCAGGGCCCAAAGCCCTGGTGGGGATGGCGTCCTGGAGTAAATGACCAGCCCGCCTTGCGAAACTGACCTAGCGTGCGGCTCCCATAGACGGAATCCACACCGCTGGTGAGCGCACCCAGAATGACTAAGTAGTCCGCGGGATCGTATTCGAGGTCGGCGTCCTGCACCAGGATGTACTCGCCGGAGGCCTCGACAATGCCGCGGCGAACCGCGCGGCCCTTGCCCTGATTCGGCACTTGATCGAAGCAGCGGACGCCGGCGCTTTCAAATCCGCGCACAATCAGCGCGGTGTTGTCAGTGGAGCCGTCGTTGACCACCAGTACTTCCTTCTCGAACCCGAGCGGCCGCGTATCTACCTGCGCGATCTTTTCCAGCAGCGCTCCGATAAAGGCCGACTCGTTGTAGGCCGGGATCACGATGGAAAGTTTCTTCATGCGCGGCCGAAACGATACTTCACCAGGGACAGCAGCGCGCGGACGCCATCCATCGGCGTGGACTTTTTGCCTTCGGCCTTGGTGCGGGCTTTGTACTCCACCGGAATCTCGAGGATGTAAGTGCCCCGGCGGCAGGTTTTGGCCACGATCTCGGCGTCCAGATTCATGCCGTCCGATTCGAGCTGAAGCGAGCGCAGGAAGGCGGCATCGAAGCCCTTGATACTGGTCAGCGTGTCCGTAACATACCGGTTGTAGAGGAACAGCGTGAGCGTGCTGAGAAGCATGCCGCCGTATTTGCTGACGACATACAAGCCGCGGTGCTTTCCGTAGATTGACTTCAGGCGGCCGCTGAGGTCCGTGCATTTCACGGCGCGGGTTCCGAAGACGGCCTTGAAATCCCCGCTCGCCACGGATCGAACCACGGGGTAGAGATCTTCCTCGAAATATTCCAAGTCGGCCGGGAAGAAAACGATGACGTCGCCGCGGGCCTTCTCGATTCCGAGCCGCAGCGCCGCGCCGCGGCCCCAGGAATACTTCAGGCGATACGCCTTGACGCTGCGAACGGAACTGGCGATCTCCAGCGTGCGGTCCGCTGAGCCGCCGTCGACGAAAATGATTTCCTTGCTCAATCCGAGGGCTTGAAAATCGAGCGCGGCGAGGCGCTTCAGCGTTTCTTCCACGGTGCGCTCTTCATCCAGCGCCGGAACGACGATGGAGACCAGATGATGAAACGGCTGCAGCGCGATTTCGATTCTGGACTGGACGATTTGCCGCAGTTCGTCCAGTACGTAGCCGCCGGCGTGCTGCCCGTCGTGCGATTCCCAATCGCGCAGCTTGACGGTGTGCAGCGGGAACTGGAAGGAGGCTTCGTCGAATTCGACATAGCCCGCGTCGGCGTTGGAAGAGCCGTCCGGCCCCTGAAAGAAGAAATGCGTGACTGCGTCTTTCCACGCCAGCGGAACTTGACCCTTGCGCGACATGGCTTCCAGGAACTTGCGCGCCAGATCATTGGCGTTGTCCTGCTGGATATCGAAATCGCGGCGGATGTTGGAGATGAAAATCTTATCGGCGCTCCGATTCGCGACAATCGCCTCGGCGACGCCGTGCGTGAGATAAGAAGGGAACAGCGAAGAATGCTGGGTGCCGGGGCCGTACACGATGACGTCGGCGGTGCGCAGCGCGGCGGCTGCTTCCGGGTTGATAGAGGGAGTCCGCGCGCCTTGCGCGATGAGCATTTCCAACTGCTGAGCCGGCAGCGCCTGTCCATTTTCGATATTCGACCGGTAGATGCCTTCGTCGATCAACGCGATATCGCCGATCCGCGCCGTGTTTTGCGCCGAGACAATCTCGGCTTCACTGTGCAGGAATGAACCGTCCTCCTTGCGCGCCACCAGGAACAGATTCTCGCCCTGCGTAACGTTCAACAGACTGGCTTCGATTTCGTAAAAGGCGGCGAACGCGGCGATAGCGCGGTTGAAGTCGCGCTGCTCGCGCAGGAAACAGCCCGCGAATAGAATATTGCCCAGCGCGCAATCGGTGAAATCGAACCGATGGCCGAGGCGCTCGCTTTCCACCGCGTATTGATGGAAGCAGCCGCAGAATTCGCGAAACGTGCGCGCCTGAGCCACCGTGAGGCGGTCAAATTGCGGCCCGACGGCGTGCGGCAGCCGGTGGGCATGGTCGCCGGCGATGGCGCGGACCAGCTTCATGCCTTCGCCGTAAGAAGCGCCCACAGGCAGCCGGTAATCCGACAGGGCCCCGAGCGCGCGGTGGCAATCCTGCGTGCGCGGCATCAGGCGATGGATGTTCTTGCGAACGTCGGACGGGCCCAGCATGCCCGGAATGAAGCGGCGCAAGCGGCCGGTGGACAGGCCGTCGTCATACGCATTGATCAGGATGGTGAGCGCGATCTGCCCGTGCTTGAGGAAGGCGTCGGTGATAGTCTGAGTTCCGCTGCCGCCCGAAAAAAGCACCACGTTCAGCTTTGAGCGCGCTGGATTGGGGGTCACGAGGACGCCGCCCAGCGGCGTTCCAGATACTCGGCGTCGGCGGGCGAGTTGACGCCGGTGGATTCTTCTTCGCTCATGATGCGTGCCGAGACGATGTTATCAAGCAGCGTGAAGACCGGCAAAAAGTTGAGCTCGCCGGTACGCGCGCCCACGGCATCAGGCGAGGCGAGCAGAGCGGCCAGAGCTTCGCGGAGAGCGCCGCTGCGGAACAAGAACAGACCGGAATCGCTCTCGCCGGAGCCGGGCATGAGGTCGCCTTCGCGCGCCTGCAGAACGCGGCGGATGCGGCCGGAGTGGTCGCGCTCGAAATGGATGTAGGGCTGCGCGCGGTAGAGCGTGGGAAGCGTGGCGGCGGGGTTCGCCGGCCCCTGATGCAGGCGCATGGCGAGGTCCAGGGATGCGGGCTGGAGAGCCACCTGATCGCCCCAGACGATGAGTGTGTTGGGGGTGGCTACAACAGGCAGGCCGCAGGCAATCGCGTCGGCCATGCCGCGAGGCTCCGGCTGGATCACAATCCGGAAGCGTCCTGGAATCAATAGTTGCAGCTCCGGCTCGACGGACTCCATCGCATCGGGGGCAATCACAAAAACGAAGCCAAAACAACGAGGGGCGAGCAGATCCAGGAGCCACGCGAGGATGGGACGGCCGGCGACGGGAAAGAGAATTTTCGGCAGATGCCAGCCCAGGCGGGAGCCGCGTCCGGCGGCCGGGATGAGGGCGGTCCACAGCGCCGGATTGACGGCCTCGGCGAGAAATGGGGCGGCTAGTTCGCGGTCGACGATCATGTTACGGACGCCAGCACAGTTCATGATCGCAAAAACGGGTGGGATCAAAGGCTGGGGAGGGCCGATTGGTAATCGGCCCGCGGGCTGCTATCCTGCGCCAGATCCACGAACCATTGGTCGAGCATGAGGAGCATCCAGAGCCAATGCGCGTTGTCGCGGCGGGACGTGTGGTGTTCGGCGAGCAGGTGGCGGACGAAAGCGGGGGAGACGATGCCGCGGTCCAGGAAGCGGGCGGAAGTAAGGTTGTCCCAGAGGAATTCGCGGAGGGAGCCGCGAAACCATAGCGGCAGCGGGACGCCGAAGCCCATCTTGGGGCGCGTGAGAATTTCGGGCGGCAGGCGATCGCCGATGGCGTCGATCAGGATGGCCTTCCCTTTGCGATTGCGCAATTTCCAGGCGTGCGGGATGCGGGCGGCGAGCTCGGCCAGCTCATGATCGAGCAAGGGGCAGCGGACCTCAAGGGAGTTGGCCATGGACATACGGTCCACTTTCACCAGCATGTCGCCGGTGAGCTTGGCGGAGGCTTCGAAATACAGCGCTTGCGTCAAGATGTCGGAGCTTTGCGGCAGGGCGAAGGCGGTATCGCCGGCGCGCAACCATTCCGGCGAGAGGAGCCGCTGGCGCAAGAACCAGGGCGTGTAGTTCAGCTCGAAGTAGCGCTGCAGCGCCGTGGGCCGGCTGATCATGCGCAGATAGTTCTTTCCGTAAGCGGAGTACGGCAGCCGCGAGGCGATTCCGGATAAGAGCGCACGCACCGGCAAAGGGACATGATCCAGATAGCGCAGGCGGTCAATCGCGTCAAAGCTTTCGTAGCCCGCGAACATTTCGTCGCCGCCATCGCCCGTGAGCACAACCTTGACGTAGCGCGCCGCGAACTCGGAGACCAAGAAGGTTGGGATGGCTGACGAATCCGCGAAGGGCTCGTCGAAGTGGTGAACCAGGCGCTGCACAAGGTCGACGCAGTCGGGCTCGACGATGATTTCGTGGTGTTCAGTGTGGTATTTCTGGGCAACCATCTTCGCCCAAGGCAGCTCATTGAAGCTGGACTCTTGGAAGCCGATGGAAAAAGTCTTGACCGGATTGGGCCACTGGAGCGCCATGGATGCCACCACGGACGAGGAATCGATGCCGCCCGAGAGGAATGCCCCCAGCGGCACATCGGCGATCATGCGAATGCGCACGGATTCGTCGAACAGATGGCGGATCTGATCGCGCGCGGAGGACTCAGTGAATCCGGGCGCGGCATGCTCGGCGGGCACGGGAAATTCCCAGTAACGTCCTTGCTCCACGCGGCCGCTATCGGCGTGATAGCGCAGCCAGGAGCCGGGGGCGAGCTTGCGGATGTGGGCATAGGGGCTCCACGGGTCGGGAATG
>JAYTVY010000420.1:0-2439 GCA_043743755.1 Bryobacterales bacterium
CGGGACCTCTTGCACCCCAAGCAAGCGCGCTAGCCAGGCTGCGCCACGGCCCGAAGAACCCATTCTACCGCACCCGCGCCCTTCACTTCTTCAGCAGCGCATCCAGCCCGGCTTGCGCGATGGCTTCATCCACTTCAGATGCCGCGCCGCTCGCCGCGATGCCGCCCAGCAGTTGGCCATCCACGCGTATCGGCAGTCCGCCCTGATTCGGAAACGCATCCGGATACGCCAGCAGCCGAAGGTCGCCGCCTTTCACCTGGTCGGCTGCATCTTTTGAAGGACGGCCATACAGCGCCGCGTGGCGCGCTTTTTTCTCCGCGAATTGCACAGTGCCCAGCCGCGCGCCGTCGCCTCGCTGCAGGAACAGCAGATTGCCGCTGTCATCCACGATGCAAAGCGTTACATGCAAATTGCGTTTCTCCGCCTCGGCTTCGGCGCCGGCCACCATGGTTTTGATGGCTGGCAGATTCAGCCACTTCCTCGAGGGGAGGTCCGCCGTGGACGCCAGCGGAATCAGGGTGAGAACCAGCGCGATGAGTTTGACCATGCGCATTATGCTACCAACTCCGCGTGGTCCTCAGCCCCATAAATCCATCACTACCTTTCCCTTCACCAGCTCCCTCGGCTGATTCAAATGGTTGCGAATCTCCATATCGGGATCAATCCCCAGCGAATAATAAACCGTCGCCAGCAGATCGTTCGGATGCACCGGCTTGTCCTTGGGCGATGACGCGGTCTGATCCGATTCACCGTACTGCCGCCCCGCGCCGATGCCGCACCCCGCCACCACGGCGCTGTAGCAATACGGCCAGTGATCGCGCCCATCGGGAGCATTCGAGTTGCCCGAAGTGCTGACGCCGATGCGCGGGGACCGCCCAAATTCTCCCACCGCCACCACCAGCGTCTCCTTCAACAATCCGCGCGCATGCATATCCTCCAGCAGCGCCGACAACCCGCGGTCCAGCTTCGGACAATGCAGATTCTTCAGCGGCGCGAAATTGGCGGCATGCGTATCCCACGAATCGATCTCCGGATTTCCGTTCGCCACCGCGGGCCAGTTCATCTGCACGAACCGCGTGCCCGCTTCAATCAGCCTGCGCGATAGCAGCAGCCCTTGTCCGAACGTCGTCATTCCGTACCGCTCGCGCATCTTTTCCGATTCCTTGGTGAGATCGAACGCATCGCGCGCCTTTCCTGACAGCACTAGATCCAGCGCCTTGCCGTAGTATTCGTCGATGGCCTGCGAATTCAGCGCCTTCTCAAGATCGGGCATGGATCCGTTGATGCCCTTCAAGAGCTCGAAGCGATCTTTCAAACGCTCGCGCGGAATGTCCTTGCGCAGCGAAAGATCGTCGATCTGCAGCGGCTTGGCCGGATCTTGATAAAGCCGGTAAGGGTCATAAGCCTTGCCCAGGAATCCAGCCGCGCCGCCTTTGCCGATCACGCCGGATTCCTGCAGCGGCCGCGGCATCTCGACAAACGGGAGCACGGCGTCCTTGGGCGGCTTCAACTTTGAGATGTGGCTGCCGGCGGTAGGGAAATCCGCCGAGTTGGGCGGCTCCAGCTGGCCCGATGGCGACACGCGATCCGGCGGATACCCAGTCAGCATTTGATAGATCGCGGCGGTGTGATTGAACAGCCCATTCGGCGTGTAGCTCATGGAGCGAATCAGCGTCGCTTTGTCCAGCGCGTTCGCCATCATCGGCATGGTCTCGCTGATGTGCGTGCCCGGGATTTTGGTCTTGATCGGCTTGAAATCGCCGCGAATGTTGGCTGCCGCATCGGGCTTGGGGTCCCAGATATCGATGTGGCTCGGTCCGCCCTGCAGAAAAACCATGATCGCGGATTTCGCGCTGCCGAAACCGCGCGAGCCTTCCAGCTTCGTGCCGGCGCGCGCCGACCCTTGCCATGCCAGAAAATCGGCCAGGTTCAGCCCTAGCATCCCGATGGAGCCCGAGCGCAGCAGCTCCCGCCGCGTTGGACCCTCGCACGTGTGGCACTTGCGTCCAGGAATTACCAGCATGCAATCACCTTCTTAAAAGTTGTATAAAAACGGTTTGCTGTTCACCAGCGCCCACAGCAGATCCTGTGCGCGCGCCGCCCGGCCCAGATTGCCGGAGCGCAGATACTTCAAGCCCCTGTCGAATTCGGATTGCGTGGGGAAGCGGCTGAAAGTGGCCAGATACATTTCTTCGATCAAGTCTCGATCCGGTTTGCCGCTCAGGATGGCCTTCGCGATCCGCCCGTTGCCTTCCGCCACCGCATCGGAAATCGTCGAGCCATTCACCAGGTTCAGCGCCTGCGGCAGGCTCAGATCGCTGCGCCGGTCGCATTCGCACGACGATTCGCGCGAAGGCCGCCCGAACAGATCCAGAAACCCGTCCTTGCCCACATGTGGATCGGGCAGCTGCTCGGCGCGCGTGTGCGGCGGAACTTCGG
>JAYTVY010000421.1:0-5187 GCA_043743755.1 Bryobacterales bacterium
GCATTAGCACGCACGCCATACGCAGCCAACGTTTCATGGTGTACTCACCCGGTTGCCGATTATACAGGATTCCACCCAGAGCGGCGGATCGGGATTCGGCGCTGGAGAACTCGGCCTGGTTATCCTCCTCTCTCAGGCGATAAATATTCTTCCAAATTCCGCGATTCGGCGTTATACTTGGCGGTACTCGGCCATGAAACCCGTCGCCTTGATCAGCATGCCGACCCTTTCGGCGCGTTTCCCTTCCTTCCAACTGGCGCTGCTCAAACCCACCCTGGAGCGCGCCGGCATCCCGGCCCAGGTGTTCTCCTTGTTCATGTATTTTGGGACCCGGATCGGCTGGAAGATCAATGAGGCCATCGCCGACGTCTGGCCCAGCATGGTGGGCGAATGGATCTGGACCAAAGCGGCATTCGGCGATGAGATTGAAGCCCGGGACAAAGACTACTTCCGGGTTTACGACTGGATTTTCAAAGCCATCTGCCGGCAGGCCGGCTGCACCACCCGGCGCTTCCAGAAGATTCGGGACCAGGATGCGCCCGAGTTCATCGACTTCTGCGTGGAATCGGTGGACTGGAATCGCTTCGGGCTGATCGGATTCTCGGTGGTGTTTCAGCAGACGCTGGCCAGTGTCGCCCTGGCCAAGGCGCTGAAGCGGCGTTATCCGCACATCCCCATAATTTTCGGCGGCGCCAGCCTGGAAGACGACATCGCCGCGGAACTGATGCGCGAGTGCCCGCAGGTGGATTACCTGCATTGCGGCGACGGTGAGATATCGTTCCCCGAGATGGTCAAGCGGCTGTATCGCGGAGAATCCATGCAAGGCTTGCGCGGGCTGATGTGGCGCAATGGCGACAAGGTGGAATACGCCGGGCGCGCGCCGAACTTCATGGCCATGGACGACACGCCCATTCCCGAGTTCGACGAATACTTCTATGCCCGCCAGGAAGGCGGCTATGAGGACTATGAAGATTGCTGCGAGCCCTTGCTGCCCATCGAAACCGCGCGCGGCTGCTGGTGGGGTGAGAAGCACCACTGCACCTTCTGCGGGTTAAACCGTTCCGGGATGGAATTTCGCGCCAAGGATCCCAGCCGCGTTCTGGAGCAGCTGGAGTTTCTGTCGCGCAAGTATGGAGTCTTGCACTTCAACGCGATCGATAACATCATGGCGCCCGAATATGCCGACAAGCTCTTCCGGCGGCTGGCGGAGGCCAACAGCGATCTCCAGATTCACTACGAAATCCGCCCCAATTTTTCGCGCACCCAGCTGGGACGCATGCGCAAGGGCGGCCTGTATTCGGTGCAGCCGGGCGTCGAGAGCCTCTCAACCAATGTCCTCAAGAGCATGCGCAAGAACACCACCGGCATGCGCAACATCGAGTTGATCAAATGGTGCACTTATTACGGCATCAATAACATGTACAACATCCTGATGCGCTTCCCGGGCGAAACCGAGGAGGATTACCGCATGCAGGCCGAAGTGGTGCCGAAGATTCTGCACTTGCAGCCGCCTTATGGAATCGTGAAGGCGCGCGCGGACCGCGGCTCGCCGATGTTTCACGAGCCGCAAACGCAATCCATCTCGAGGCTCACGCCGGCGCCCTGCTATCCCTTCATCTTCCCGAAGAGCTTCGACCTGGAACGCGTCTCCTACTATTTTGAACATGAGATGGACAACATCGTGGACGAGGCGCACTACGCCGATTTGCTGGACGGCGTGGCGCGATGGCAAGCCAGTTGGACCGATGACGGCCATCCGAGCCTGAGTTATCGCAAGGCGTTCACCAGCATTGTTATCGAGGACGGACGCCGGAGGAAGCGGCGGACCTACTCCTATAGCGACGGGCCGGCCGCGCTCTACGAATACTGCGCCGATGCGCGCACGCCCCGCGATATCGCCGGCAATATCGGGAGCGAGCCGTGGGTGCAGGCTGCGTTGAAAGAGTTTTTGAGTAAGGATCTGATGCTGTTTATGGATGGGCGCTATTTGAGTCTGGCGCTGCCGGAGAATCCAAATTTCGAGTTGCCGCTGGGCCCGCAGGCGGCGGTTCCCTTGGCTGCCGGAGCGCTGACGGTTCTGGAATCCGCGGGTTCTTCGAGATAAAACATTGACCACCGCCACCGCACTACAGTCCGAACGGCAGGAACTGCTCGAGCTGTTGCTGGAACGCGGGATCCTGCGTCGCACCGAAATGCAGCCGGTATTGTCGCGGGATGGCACGTCCGCTCGATGGATGCTGGATTCGCTGGCCGTAACTCTGACGCCGAGGGGGGCGGAACTGGCGGGACGCCTGGTGCTAGAGCGCCTGCGGTGCTTCGATGGCCGCCAGGTGGCCACGTACGGGCTGACGGCGGTCCCCATCCTGCAATCGGCGGTGCTGCAATCGGGTGGGCGCTATCGAGGATTGCTGGTCCGCAAGGAACGCAAACCGCACGGATCGCAAAAGTTGATCGAGGGCGTCGTGGACCCGGATGAGCCGGTCATCCTGATTGACGATTCCATCGCCTCGGGCATGAGCGTCGGCGAGGGAATCGCAACGCTGGAAGCGGCTGGGCTGCGGGTAGAAGGCTGTGTCGCGCTGGTGCGCTTCGGCTGGGAGGGCGGTTGTTCCAGGCTGCGGGAGCGCGGCTATCGCGTCGAAACCGTGTACGACATTTTCGAAGACCTGATGGCGCGCATGGAGGGTGAGCAGGGCCCGGATTACAACCCCACCAGGAATTTCTCCGAATTTCGCTGGAGCGAGCGGCGCGCCTCCGAAGGGCGGCATCCGGCGCATCTGGCACGCGAGATCCTGAGTGAATATTTGACCAGCGGCGAACTGTTGCGTCCGCCCGATCGCCTGGATCGCGGCGATTACGATTCCAGAGGCGGCGCTTTCGTCAGCCTTCGTTCGCGCGACGACATCTTTGACCGGCACGCTCGCGACGGTTTCTGGCACTTTCCCCAGGAGCGGTCCTGGGGCCCCGCCGAAGACGTGGTGCGGGCCGCGCTTCTCACGGCTCGCGCGCTTCCCGCGGGCGCTGAAGGACTCAAGCTTCTGGAGTCCAGCCATATCGCCGTGACATTCTTCGGCGCGCTCGAACAGGCCACCATCGGCGAGCTGGATAATGACCGTTACGGCATCGTGGTGGTGAGCGCGGAGCGCCCGGAAATCATGGGCGGCGCGCTGCCGCGCATGCCCGGTATACGCGATGAATGGCAGCAGTTCCGGCACGCCCGCTACAACAACGCCGCGCTGTACCCGTATGAGCCGTACACAATCTACCGGCACGAAGTCCGCAAATTCGTCGAGCCCGGAGCCGAGTGGCAGCCCAGCGGCGCTCCCGGCCGTGACGAGTCGCCGGATTTCGGAATCCTGGCCGAGCGGGCGCGCGAAATCGTCATGAGACGCGAGATTGTCGAGCCGCTTACCGGTGTCCGGCTGCCGGCCTCCGCGAAACAACTTTTCGTCACCGTTTATATCGATGGATATGTGCGCGGCTGCATGGGCTCCGAGATCGGCGATCTGAATGAGGATCTGCGCGAACTGACTGAGGCCGCGCTCGCCGACGACCGTTTCGAGCCGAGTCCCATTGATGCGGACTCCAGCGTAGCCGTCAGTATTTCGGTGCTTTCAAATGAGCTCGAAATGGGTGACTTCTCGCGCGAAGAAGTGCGCTTTCGATATCGCCACGGCCGGCAGGCCCTCATGCTGGATAAGAACGGACGCGAAGGCATGCTGCTGCCGTGTGTCGCCACTTGGATGAGCCTGGATGCCGAGGATTTTGTGGACGAAGTCATCGACAAAGCCGGCGTGACTCGTCCGCCGTACAATTGGCGGCGCTTCGATTGCGACGTTTGGCTCGCCGATTCGGACGGCGCCTGGAAACTGGATGGCGCATTCAAACAAACCGGCGAGGTCCCCCAGGCACTGCCCGCCATGGCACGCCTGCACGCGGAGTATCTCGTGCGCAATCAGCGGCCGGACGGATCGCTCTACTTCAGCTATCACCCGTTTCAAAACACGCTGTACCAGGGGATTGACATGGCACGCCTGGCGCACGGCGCCTGGACTCTGGCGCGCGCAGGTCTTCGCGATGCGGCCGTCAAGGCGCTGGAATGCGTCCTGCGCAACCCGCCCGAAGCGCCTCTGGTGCTTTCACGCGACGCCTTCGTTTTGCTGGCTCTCAGTGAGGCCGGCATGCCGCAGCTCACGGATGCCTCCATCCTCGGGTCCAAGCTCTGGGAGTCTATTGACCGCCATGGACGCGTGACCACCTGGTGTCCGCCTCCCGCGCCGGAGGAGGGTGACGACGAGTGTGCCGAGGCTGAAGACAGCTCGGAAGCGTTGGATCCCGGCGAACTGCAGAACTACACACCCGGACAGGTTCTGTTAGCGCTGGCTGCCGCCGCCAGCACGGGCGCGTTTCCGGCCGATCCTCGGAAGCTCGGCCGCGCCTTCCTCTATTACCGTCACCGGTTCCGAAACAATCGCGATTTTGGACAGGTTTCCTGGATGGCGCTGGCCTGGGCCGCATGGTGGCGTCTGCGGGGCGACGCGGAATTCGCGAGTTTCGTTTTCGAAATCGCCGATTGGATTCTCGAGTTTCAGCAAGCTCACACCGGCGCGTTTCTGACTGACCACCAGCCCGACGCCCCCGGCTATACCACGGCCGTGTATCTGGAGGCCGTCGCCGCCGCTGCCACTACGGCGTCCGGCAAGGGCGACATGGCGCGCTGCCATCGCTATGTGGAGGCCCATCGGCGCGGCTTTGGATTTCTGGACCGGCTGGTCATGCAAGACCGCGATTCCTCCGTGCTTCCTAATCTCGACTATGCCAGCGGCGGGCTCCGCGAGAGCCTTTACAGCAGCCACGTCCGTATCGATTTCGTGCAGCACTCCCTTGCAGCAATCCTGGAGCTTCATCCCGACGCTCTAGTAAATAATCAACTAGGAGAATCAGAATGGCAAAAAAACGCAAGCCCGGTCCAATTGTAGAAATCGCGCCCCCGGTGAAGCCCGGTTACGGGATCATCGTGGAGGTTGCGCCTCCCGCGGCGAAGAAAAAGACGTCGCGCCCCGGGGTGATCGTCGAAATTGCGCCCGGCACCCAGAAATATGGAAAGCCAGGCGTGGTGAAGGAAATCGCCCCCCCAGTAAAGAAGAAGCCCCGTCCCGGAGTGATCGTGGAAGTCGCCCCCAACAA
>JAYTVY010000422.1:0-4319 GCA_043743755.1 Bryobacterales bacterium
GAGAACCGGATGCTGCGGTTGGGTCGGCGATCTTGGCCAGCCCGAAGTCGAGCACCTTGACGACGCCCTGCGGCGTGATCTTGATATTCGCGGGTTTGAGATCGCGGTGCGTGATGCCCTTTTCGTGCGCGGCTTCCAGCGCATCGGCAATCTGACCGGCGTACTCAAGAGCGGTCTCAAGACTCAGCGGACCTTTGAGATCCGACCCATCCACCAGCTCTGTGACGATCGCCAACTCCTCCACGCCGTAAATCGCCGCGATATTCGGATGATTCAGCGCGGCCAGCACCTGGGCCTCCCGAGCAAAGCGCGCGAGACGGTCCGGATCGCCCGCGAAGGCTTCGGGCAGTACTTTGATCGCCACTTCGCGATTGAGCTTAGTGTCCGTGGCCCGATACACCTCGCCCATGCCGCCTTCGCCGATCTTGGCGGTGATGCGGTAATGGGCGATGGAGGTGCGATCGTTCACAGTGCGAGTTATGGAATCGTATCATGTTGCCGCGGCCGCTGTTCCTTCAAAGTCCCGGTGCTACAATCACTCCGAGGCGTATTCATGACTCGCTTAACTTTGATCTTCTTACTCGTCACCGCTCCGGCCGCGTTCGCCGGCGACTGGATCTCTCTGTTCAACGGAAAAGATTTCACCGGCTGGAAAGTCGGCGGCGATCAAAACACCTTTCAAGTAAAGGATGGCGCTCTGGTGGCCAATGGCCCGGTGGCCCACGCTTTCTACGATGGACCGGTCAACGAACACGACTTCAAGAACTTCGAACTCACGGTCGACGTCATGACCGCTCCCAACTCGAACGGCGGCATTTACTTTCATACTGAGTTTCAAGAGCGCGGGTTCCCGCGCAAGGGTTTTGAAGTGCAGGTGAACAACACCCACCGCGATCCCATCAAGACCGGCAGCCTTTATCACGTGAAGGATGTCGGGATTGACGACATCAAGGAGATCGTCAAGGACAACGAGTGGTTTACCGAGCTCATCATCGTGCAGGGCGACACCGTTATCGTCAAGCTGAATGGGAAAGAGGTTGTGAAGTGGACCCAGCCGGCGGATTGGAGCGGCGGCCGCGAGGGATCGGGGCGCGCCCTCAGTCATGGCGCCATTGCACTGCAAGGTCATGATCCGAACAGCACGGTGTACTACAAGAACATCCGTATCAAGCCGCTCCCGTAATGGGTTCGGTCAATGCCGCTGCCGCGCCTCCAACTCTTCGAACTTGAAGACTTCCCCTGGTTTCCGCCGGTAATCCGGGATCTTGCCACCGATTACCTGCACTTCATTGAGAAGCGATTCCATTTGCACCAGCCGGTGCTCCCGCTGCTGCGCCGCGGTCTCGAAAAATCCGGCCTCTCCAGCGTCGTCGATCTTTGCTCCGGCGCGGGAGGACCTGTGCTGGCGTTGTATGAGGACCTGCTCGCCGAAGGCGTCGGCGTGCGGTTCACACTCACCGACAAGTACCCGAACCTCAACGCCTTTCAGAGACTCATACGAATGCACCCATCTGGAATCGCCTGCGTGAAGGAGTCCGTGGATGGCGCGAATGTGCCGCCGGATTTGAAGGGCTTTCGAACCATGTTCAATGCCTTTCATCACTTTGATCCGCGCGCGGGACGGGCGGTCCTCACCTGCGCCGTCAATGCCGGTCAGCCGATCGGAATCTTTGAGATTCCGGAACGCTCCTTCGCGACAATGGTTCCGCTGTTGTTCACTCCCTTGTTCGTCGCTGTGGCCACGCCTTTCATCCGGCCCTTCCAGTGGCGGCGCTTGCTGTGGACGTACGTGCTGCCGCTAGTCCCGTTAACCTGCTGGTGGGACGGCCTTGTGTCACAGCTTCGCGCGTACACAGTCTCGGAATTGAAAGAACTCGCGAAGGAGGCCGGCGACTATGACTGGGAAGCCAATCGGATCCCTATCGGCGTCACGCCCGGGCACGTCACTTACTTGCTCGGTTTCCCGCGCTAAGATGAAGTGGTTGCACAAGCCATCCCATCGAAGTGTTCTCCTGCTTATTCTTCCCCTCGCTTTGCTGTGCGGTTCTCGGCCCGCCCGAGCCTACTCCGTTCTCACCCACCACGCGCTGGTCGATAGCCTTTGGGACGACGCCATCAAGAAGGTTTTGCTCAAGCGCTTTCCAAACGCTACTGAAGATGAACTGAAAGTCGCTCATGGCTACGCGTACGGCGGATGCGTCATTCAGGATCTCGGCTATTATCCGTTCGGCAGCCGCTTCTTCAGCGACCTTGTGCACTATGTCCGGAGCGCGGATTTTCTTCCCGCGCTGCTGGAGGAATCGCATGATCTGAACGAATATGCCTTCGCCCTCGGCGCCGTTTCGCATTACGGCGCGGATGTGGAAGGGCATTCCCGCGGCGTGAACCGCGCCGTGCCGCTCCTTTATCCGAAACTGCGCGCGAAGTTCGGCGACGAAGTGACCTACGCGGAAGATCCCGCCTCGCACATGAAGACGGAGTTCGGGTTCGATGTGCTGCAAGTGGCGCGCGGCCATTATGCCTCCCAGGCGTATCATGACTCCATCGGTTTTCGCGTGTCCGAGGACCTGCTGGAGCGCGCCTTTTACCGGACTTATGGTTTGAAGCTGAAGGACGTGTTTCACCACCTGGACTTGGCTCTGGGGACCTACCGCTATTCGGTCTCGCGGCTGATTCCCGAGATGACCAAAGCAGCCTGGGCCGCCAAGAGCAAGGAGATTCAAACTCGCCAGCCGGGCATCTCTCGCAAACAGTTTCTCTACAACATAAGCCGCGCCAGTTATGAAACGGACTTTGGCGCGAAGTATCGGCGGCCCGGAGCCGGAGCCCGCTTCCTCGCATTCCTCTTTCGTGTGTTTCCCAAGGTGGGTCCGTTCAAGGTGTTTGCGTTCAAGGTACTGCCGCCCGAAGTCGAGAGGATGTTCGAGGACAGCTTCGATGCCGCCGCACGGCGCAATCGTTCGGCATTTGAGCAAGCCGGGCAAGGCGGCCTGAAGCTGGACAACCGCGACCTCGACACCGGCAAGCCCGTCAGCCCCGGCGAGTATGCCCTCACCGACAAGGCGTATGACAAGCTTTTGCTCCAACTCGCCGAGAAGAAATTCGACGGCGTAACCCCGGAGATACGCGCTAACATTCTTGCCTTCTACGGCAGCATGCCCGCTCCGCATGAGCATGACGTGGGTGCTCAACTAGAAGCCCTGCGCGCGATCCGCTTCTGAGTTACTGAAGCTTTATCGTTTTTCCGGTTCTTGCCGACTCTCTCGCGGCTTCTAGAATCTCGGTGACAATGATGTTGTTTTCGAGCGATGAGAGGCCGGATGGTTTGCGCTTGCCGCGGACCACTGCCGCCAGGTATGAGATGGAGTCCTGCTCCGCGGGTGCGAGCGCCGGTGGGGTGCGGGATTCTTCCTGAGCGCCGGGGAGGCGCACGCGCAGAGTGTTGCCGCCGGTGGCGATGGCGTAGCCGCGCTCGCCGTAGACTTCAAAATCCTTGCGGCTGAAGGGCCAGTTCCAGGACGCCTGGATGATACCCTGCGCCTTCGGATAATCCACAATCACGGTGGCTTCGTCCTCCACGCGTGCGTAAATGTGCGGCTTGGCTTGCAGCGTCCGCGCGGTGACGGAAAGCGGACGCTGGCCGTCCATCATCCAGGTCATCAGGTTCGCGCCATAGCAGCCGAAATCGAACAATGCGCCGGCGCCGTTCCTTGCCGGATCGGTAAGCCAGCCCAGGAATTCGGGACCCACATTGATCTCCTTCGGACCCTGGTGCCCGTCCATCGCGACCATCTTGCGGATGTCGCCGGCGGCGTGCTGTTCCTTGATCAGTTCGCGCATGGCGGCGTGGCTCCGATACCACGTGGTTTCGTAATTGACGATCACCTGAATGCGTCCGGACGCCGCGGCGCGCTGTATCGCGCGCGCGTGTTCCAAGCTGACGGCCAGCGGCTTCTCCATCATCACGTGGATGTGCCGGGTGGCGCACGCGGACACTATTGCCGGGTGATCGAACGTGTTAGTGAAAGATGCCACTGCTTCGGGATTGACGCGGTCAAGCATGGTGGGGAGGTCGGTGAAAAAGAGCGAATCGGGGAGCGAGAAGCGGGCTGCGTATTTATGCTGAAGGGCAACGTCGGGTTCGTAGATTGCGACTACTTGGATTTCCGGATGATTCTTGGCGGCGCGAAGAAATCCATCGACGTGGCCGTGCACCAGACCAGCGATGGCGAGTTTGACCGGCGGCTGAGCCGCGAGCAGCGCCGGGAACAGCAGACAGAGAAGATATCGCATTACAGTCCCGCGCCCCTCAACCAATC
>JAYTVY010000423.1:0-2642 GCA_043743755.1 Bryobacterales bacterium
AATAGTGTGCTCTCCAGGTTCTTCGCCTACGCATTCATCGCCATTTGCCTGGCGAGCCTCGCATGGTGGTGGCTGGACCCCGCCGGCTTCGCGCAAAACCCGGTCTTCCGGTATTTGAACGGGATCTCCTCGCGATCCTCAGAGCACTTCAGATAGGCCAGTCACGGCCGGCGCAACTTGAGAAGCTTCCTCGCCACCACCCAGCGATGCACCTCCGACGGGCCCTCATAAATCCGCATATTACGAATCGTGGCGGCCATCAATTGCAGCGGCATCTCCTTGGTCATGCCCATCGCGCCGAAACATTGCATCGCGTGATCGAGTATTTCCCAGGCCATTTCGGTGGCGAACACCTTGAGCATGGACAACTCGGTCCGCGCGCCGCGTCCGTGATCGATCTTCCATGCCGCATCGTACGCCATTAGGCGGCAGGCATGAATTCTGGTGGCGGCGTCGGCCACCCACCACTGCACCGTCTGGCGCTCGGCCAGCGGCGCTCCGAAGGTGACGCGCTGCGGCGCGTACTCGCACATCATGTCCAGCGCGCGCTGGGCCATTCCAATGCACGTGCACGCCATTTCCAGCCGCCGCGTGGACAGCCGGATTTGCATGGGAGCGAAGCCGTCGCCTTCTTTGCCGAGCAGCTTCGATTCCGGCACGCGGCAGTCCTCCAGCGCCACTTCGTAAGTGAAATGGCCCCCGATCATCTGAATCCTCCGCAGGACGTTGAATCCGGGGGTGCCCTGGTCCACCAGAAATGCCGAAATTCCGTTGGCGGTGACCGCCATCAAGATGGTGAAGTCGGCTTCGGCCGCGCGGCTGATCCAGATCTTGCGTCCATTGATCACCCAATCGGCGCCATCCTTAACGGCGCGAGTGGCCATCGACGCCGGATCGGCGCCGGCGCCCGGCTCGGAGATTCCCATGGCTGAGGTAGTCTCTCCGCGCGCGTAGGGCGCGAGGTAACGCTCGCGCTGTTCCGCGTTCGCCGTCGCCATCAACATGCGGAGATTGGGCGAGTCCGGCGGAAACACGTACGG
The DNA here is from genome assembly GCA_043743755.1 of Bryobacterales bacterium. Lineage (GTDB taxonomy): Bacteria > Acidobacteriota > Terriglobia > Bryobacterales > Bryobacteraceae > JALYHQ01. The sequence goes on from JAYTVY010000423.1 coordinate 1,041, forward strand.
AGTGACGGTCTTGCCCAGCTCTTCGTAGACTCCGATCATGGCTTCCGAGGGCAGATTGGATCCGCCGAATTCTTCCGGAGCATCGAGTCCCCAAAGCCCGAGCTCGCGGGACTTCCGGTCAATCGGCACGCGCTCGGCGGGGGTGAGGTGGACGCCTTGTCCCGCGGCTTCGCGTTCGAGCACGGCGCGTTCGGGCGGCAGCAGCTCTTCGCGCACGAAGCGAGCCACCAGGTCCTTGAGCATGCGGTGCTCGTCAGAGAGCGCGAAGTCCATGAGCACCCATTCTGACACGCGCGGCCGCGCGTATAAGATCAAGTGATGCCAGCAGCCGGTCCACTCTCGGGAATTCGCGTGATCGATTTTGGACGGTTCATCGCCGGCCCGTACTGCGCGATGCTGCTGGCCGACATGGGCGCCGACGTCATTCGTGTGGATCGCCGTAAAGGTAGTGAAGACCGCTACACCGCGCCGGTTACGGACCAAGGCGAGGGCGCCGGGTTCCTTTCCTTGAATCGCAATAAGCGGAGCTTGACCCTGGATACATCCAAGCTGGGCGCCGCCGGGATTATTCGAAAGCTGGCAAAGGACGCCGACGTGGTGGTAGCCAATCTGCCCATCGCGGTCTTGCAAAAGCTGGGGCTGGATTACGACACACTGCGCGCCATCCAGCCTGGCATTATCCTGGCGCGGATCTCCGCCTTTGGACCCGATGGTCCGTACGCCAGCCGCCTGGGATTCGATGCGGTGGCGCAAGCGATGTCCGGGGCCATGAGCCTTACCGGATTTCCGGAAGCGCCGGTGCGTTCGGTGGTGTCGTTTGAAGACTACGGCACGGCGCTGCACACGGCCTTCGGAGTGATGGTCGCGCTGTATCATCGAGCGCGAACCGGGGAGGGCCAGGTGGTGGACGGATCGCTGCTGGCCACCGGCGTCACCTTCATGCAGGGGCTGCTGGCGGAAAGATCCGTGATTGGAGCTGTCCGGCAGCGGCGAGGCAACGCGGGCCTGCATGCGGGACCCGTGGATACTTACCGCGCGCGGGACGGCTGGATCATGGTGCAGACCATCGGCTCGGACATGTTCGCGCGCTGGGCGCGGCTGGTGGCGCGTGAGGACTTGATCGAAGATCCTGGGTTTGCGGACGACCTTTCGCGCGCAGACCGCTACCAGATCATCCGGGACGCGATGAACGCCTGGGTAGCGACGCGAACCAGCGCCGAAGCGGTGGCGGAATTGCAATCGGCGCGAGTCCCCGCCGGCCCGGTGCTCGAGCTGGACGAGGTTCTCGAAGACCCGCAAGTGAAGGCGCGCGAGTTGTTGCGGTATGTCGATTATCCGGGCGCGACGAAGCCGGTCCCCCTGGCGAATCCGGCGGTTCGGTTGTCCGCCACGCCCGCCACCATTCGCCACCGCGCCCCAACACTCGGAGAACACACCGACGAAATCCTGCGGGAGCTAGGCTATTCAGACGCCGAAATTGCAACTTTTCGCGCGGACGGCGCTGTGTAGGGCGGCCCCCCTGGGCCGCGCGGGGGCCCCTGCCCCCGCTGCTTCTGGCGTGCCACGAAGCCGGCCGGGGGGCCGGCTGCGGGGCAGGGGCCC
>JAYTVY010000424.1:0-4763 GCA_043743755.1 Bryobacterales bacterium
CCAGTTACTGGCCGCTAACGCCATCGAAGGCCGTCACTGCCTGGCTCGCCATCGACGATGCCACGGTCGAGAACGCCTGCATGCGTTACATCCCCGGCACTCATCGCTTCGGCCACCTGACCTATACCCTCAGCGAGGATGACGACACCAACGTTCTCAATCAGACCGTAATAGACGCCGATCGATTCGGCGAGCCCGTGAATGTGGAGCTTGAAGCCGGCGAGATATCTTTGCACAGCGACTTACTCCTCCACGGCTCCGAGGCTAACCAGTCGAATCGCCGCCGCTGCGGCCTCACTCTGCGTTACTGTCCCGCCGACGTGCGCGCCGGTCTGGGCTGGAACGCCAAGGGCGTAATCGTCTCCGGCCACGACCCCGCTGCCCACTGGGCGAATCCCCAGCGTCCCGCCGCCGATTAACCCGTTCCATCCGGCTACAATCGACCATATGGTGCGAATTGCCTGCATGTTGCTCGCTTCGGCTGCTCTGTATGCGGGGAGCCGTCCGTTTGATGTAAATGCCCTGCTCAAAGTGCAGCGGATCGGCGAGCCGCAGATGTCTCCAGACGGCAAACTGGTTGCGTTCACGGTGCAGACGGTAGACGTGGAGCAGAACATCAAGCCGAAACAGATCTACGTGGTACCCATGGCGGGGGGAGTGCCGCGCGCCATCGCTACGCAGGGTTCGGTGAATGAGCGGCCGCGCTGGTCGCCCGATTCAAAGCGCATTGCCTTCATCTCGAACCGGGCCGGCGGGTCACAGGTGTGGACCATGAATGCCGACGGGTCCGAGCCCAAGCAAGTGACGTCCATTTCGACCGAAGCCGGCGGCGTGCTCTTCTCGCCGGATGGCAAGAAGCTGGTCTTCACCAGCGATGTTTATCCTGACTGCCCGGACGACGCTTGCAACAAAACGCGCTTGGATGCCGAGCAGAAAAGCAAGGTAAAGGCACGCTCCTACACATCGCTGCTGTACCGGCACTGGACCCAGTGGCAGAGCAAGCGGCGCTCGCACCTGATGGTGACCGGCGTCGACGGCGGACCGGTGAAGGATCTCACGCCGGGCGATCGGGATGTGCCGCCTTTTTCGCTGGGCGGGCCCGACGATTATGCCATTTCGCCGGATTCGTCCGAGGTGGCGTACGCAATGAATGCAGACCCGGTATTGGCGGTCAGCACCAACTCGGATATCTTTACGGTGGCGATCACCGGGGGCGAGCCGAAGAAGATCAGCACGAGTCCGGGTGCCGACGGGGGACCCGTGTACTCGCCCGACGGCAAGCTGATCGCGTTCCGCAGCCAGGCGCGCGCCGGATATGAGAGCGATTCGTGGCGGCTGGTAATGTGCGAGCGATCCAGCGGCAAGCTGGAAGTGCTCACCGATACGCTGGATCGCCCGGTTCAGAGCTACGCATGGTCGCCCGATTCGGCGCGGTTGTTTTTCACGGTGGAGGATCGCGGGCGGCAAGTGATCCAGATGATCCCGGCGCGGGGCGGGGCGGCCAAAGTGATAGCGTCGGGCGCGAGCACGCTGGATGACATTCAGTTCACACCGGATGGAAAGACCATGATTTATGGCGAGCAAAGCGGCTCGCGTCCGAATGAGATCTTTCGCGCCGCGTCGTCGGGAGGGACGCCGGTGGCGCTGACGCATCTCAACGACGCGCTGCTGGGGGATTACGCGCTGACGCCACTCGAGGAGTTCTCAGTGGAAGGCGCCGAGAAAGCGCGCGTAGATAGCTTTGTGGTGAAGCCGCCGGGCTTCGATGCAGCGCGAAAGTACCCGGTTCTGTTCTTGATCCACGGGGGGCCCGAAGGCGCGTGGGGTGAGAGCTGGAGCTATCGCTGGAACCCGCAGGTGTTCGCCGCTGCTGGGTTCCTAGTTGTAATGCCAAATCCAAGAGGATCTGTCGGTTACGGCCAGAAGTTCACTGAAGACATTCAGTCGGACTGGGGCGGGAAAGTGTACGAAGATATCATGGCGGTAGTGGACCATGTAGCGGCGTTGCCCTACGCGGATGCGGATCGCATGGCGGCGGCGGGGGGGTCCTATGGCGGCTACATGGTGGATTGGCTGCTGGGCCATACGAATCGATTCAAAGCGCTGGTTTCGCATGCGGGCGTGTTCGATCTGCGCAGCATGTCCGGCGAAACCGAAGAGCTGTGGTTCACGCTGTGGGAGTTCCAGGGGATGCCCTGGGACAACCCGGACGTGTACGCGAAATGGTCGCCCAGTTATTACGTGAAGGATTTTAAGACCCCGACGCTGGTGATTCACGGAGAGCAGGATTTCAGAGTGCCGTACGGGCAGGGACTGCAGTTGTTCACGGCGCTGCAGATGCAGAAAGTGCCGTCCAAGCTGCTGGTGTTTCCGGATGAAGGGCACTGGGTGCAGAAACCGCAGAATACACTGCTCTGGTACAACTCATTCTTAGATTGGGTGGGTGAGTGGACTAAGAAGACGGCGCCTTGAGCCCCACGGTTCCCTACGCTGGTTGGAGTTCAACTTTCTTGCCCGCGAGCGACAGGTTTTCGCGGATGTAGGTTTCGTCCCACAAGTTTGAGACCACCGCGGAGATGTTGGGGTTTTGCAGCGCCCATACGTAGGCCTTCATGGGAGGCTTCATGTCGCCGGGCACGATGCGGTTGACTTTATCGATGCGCCACTGCGGCACCGGCTGCAACTGCTTGTGGTGGGTGGCTACGGCATGAGCGGCTTTCATGGCGATGAGGCCAACCTGTGAGGCCGAAGCATCCAGGATGGCTTGTTCCAGGTAGCCGCCGTTGATGATGTTGTAGGCCATCATGACGGCATCATAATGCTTGAGCTGCGCGGCCTTGCGCAAGGTACCGGCGGGATCGTTGTGCGAGGTGACGCCCAGGAATCGCACCTTGCCTTGCTTCTTGAGGGCCTGGAAAGTCTCATGGATGTGAGGATTGTCGAGCTCCTCGGGAACGCAAGCGCCGTGCGGACACATGACGGTATCGAAATGATCCGTGTGTACGCGGCCCAGGCTGGCGTCCAGCGAATCGGCGATCGTCTTGCGAAACTCCTGGCTGCCTTCGACGCGGTGCGCGTAATCCGGCATCATGGCGTTGCTCAACCATGTGGGAGCGAACTGATCGCGTTGTCCGGGGAAATAGTCGAGATAGTATCCGGGTTTTTCGTCGAGGCTGGTGCGCCGCAAGTCCTCGGCGCGTTTGCGCATCGCGCTCTGCTTCTCGCCAGGCAGGCCGTCGAAGATTTCCTTGTAGAGGCGGTTGCGCAAGCCGCCGAATGCGCTGATCTTGGTGGTGAGGAATACCTGTTGCCGTTTCGCCGAACCGCCCAGGAATCGTCCGTACGCGGTTTCGCAGTCGCCGTTTCCGTAGGCGGGCGCCATGTCGAGGTAATTGAGGCCCATTTCGAGGGCGAGATGCAGGTGCTCGTAGTTGTTGGTGCGGATGGGGTCGCCGCCGCAAACCACTTCGGAGATCATCAGGCGGGTGCGGCCGAAGCGGCGGTAGGCCATTCCGGGCTGGCGGTTGCGCCACTCGACGCTGTCGGACTGGGCGGTGACGGATTTAGCCAGCGTCAGGGCCGCTGGGGCTATGAGGGCTTGGCGGAGGAAGGATCGGCGTGATTCGGGCATGCGCACCTCGCTGACAGATTATGGTAGCAAGTCCGGCCGGGGGCCGGTCGCGGATCTGGGGATCCGCCCTACGTTAATCAAGAGGGATGTGGCGGCCGGCGCCGGCTGGGGCCCACTTGGCGCCGTAGGATTCGTGGAGCATACGCGTAGCCAGCTCGCCGGTGCAGTGGGCGGGGACGATCGATTCAACGCGGAGCTTTTTGAGATCGGCGATTGCGGGGCGGATCTGATCGGGTGTCCAATCGTAGGCATGGAGGCCTCCGATCAGGAGGCGGATGCGGTCCGTGCCGCGCTGCTTTTCGGCGATTTGCACCATTTTGCCGATGCCCGGATGGGCGCAGGACACCAGCATGACCAGGCCTTTCGAGGTCTCTATGAGCAAGGCCTGCTCCGGCGGCACGCCGTCGATCTGGCCGGTGGTCCAAACGCCTTTCGCCACCTGGACGGGATTGCCAGACGGTGAGCTTTTCGCCATAACGCTGTCGAGAAAGTAGATGACGCCGGCGGGAAGAATGCGGCGGATCGGGCTGGGGTTCTCGGGATGCTCGTGTGAAATGACGGTAGCGGTGATGGAGTTCTTAGCGATACCCAACTGGCGCAGGTTCGCGAGGAACAGCTCGGGTTTCGATCCGGTATCGAACAAGACACGCTGGCCACCCACCTCGACCACGGCGCTGAAGCCCCAGGCGGCGATGAGACCGGGGCGGGCCGCGGTGTTGTCATAAACAATAGTGATGCCGTCGGCGGCGAACGCGGGAAGCGCCAGCAGCGCGGCTAGCAGCGCCTTCATGCGAGCTTTACTTCGAGGTCCGCTTTCACTGCCGGCCACTCCTCATTGGTGATGCTGTACCAGGCGGAGTGGCGGATGCGGCCGCCCCAGCAGAGCATATGATTGCGGAAAATGCCTTCTTCCTTGGCTCCCAGACGAGCGATGGCGCGTCGCGATTTCTGATTGAGGGAATCGGTTTTCAGCTCCACGCGGATGCAGTCCCAATGCTCGAAGGCGTGACGGAGCATCAGGTATTTCGCTTCTGTATTCACGGCGGTGCGCTGCCAGGGAGCGGCGATCCACGTAGATCCGATTTCCACATGGCGGTTCGAACGGTCAATGCTCATGAAGCGCGTGCTGCCC
>JAYTVY010000425.1:0-3347 GCA_043743755.1 Bryobacterales bacterium
ATCGGCTGCCAATCAGCGATTCCGTAATAGCGATCAAGAGCACTATGAATAAAGCATAGCGCCAGAGGCCCCAGGATCGTTCGTGCTTCTCGGCATCGGCCCCGTTGGTATCGGGTCCCGAGGGCGCGCCGGTGTTGCGCCAAAGCTGCAGAGCGTCGGCGGGGATGGGCGCGAGGTCGGATTCCCGGCGGTCGGCGTGGACGGCAATCAGTTCCTGCCGGCCATTGGCCCGGTGAATCTGGTAGAAGCCTTCCTGGGTGAGACGAAAGGATTGCAGAGTGGCGGCATCCTTCAAGCTCAGCGGACGGGCGCCGGCGGGATCGATTACCTCCACCGACTTCCCTTGCTCGCGGGCGGCGCGGAGATCGGTGAAAGAATCCACCGCGAGATTGGGACTCCGCTCCTGCTGCCCGCCCAGGAAGCGCGCGGTTTGCTCAATAAAGGGCAGGAAGCTGGCATGCAGCGGAAAATCGTTGGAGACATTGTCGAAGGTGGAAGTAAAGACCAAAACGCGGCCTTCGCCGATATCGGTTTCCAGCAGCAGCGGCGTTTGATCCGTCAGGCGCGCGATGACGCGAGATGTGCCGGGATCCACACGCACGGCCTGATAGAACTGCACGCCTTCCAGCTTGTTGGCTTTGTTAATGGCGGGATGCTCGGGATCCACCTGGCCGGCCAACTGGAAGCGGTCGGCGTCGCGGGAAAAATATCGCGACTCCTGGATTGTTTGATGGGACACCGGGACTTGCTGGCGCGCACCGGCGGACGGCCCCAGCGACACCAGCAGAGCGCCACCGCCGGAAACATAGTTTCGCAGGCTGTCTTCGAGGCCGGAGGGAAGCGCGGCCACATCCGAGAGAACCACGAATGCGTACTTCGATAGCGACTGGTTGGCCGCCTGATCCACGGCCAGGGGGTCAATCGCGAATCCCGCTTCGGAAGCGGCTTCGAGCGCGGTGCGGTAATACAAGAGAGCGCGCGAGTTCCCGGATTCATGCAGGAACAGGACGCGCCGGGGATCGGCGCGCTCGACGGCAAAATAAAAGCGATCGTCTTGCGGTAGCGAATCGGCCGGCTCGATGCGCACTTCGCCGCGATGAAATCCATAGGAGGATTCAAGCGAAAGAAACTCCACTTGCGCGCGGCCGCCGGCAGGAACGTCCACCTGCTTCGATTCCAGCACTTTGTTATCCACCACAAGCGACACGGTGCGGCGCGCGGCTTCGTTTTCGATTCCACTCACGACGGCCTGCACCCGGACTTTTTTCGGATCGTAAATACGGGCCGGCGCGGTGACGCTCTCAACCAGGAAGTTCGGCGAACGGTCTCCGCCAACCGGGTGGAACAGCAGGGTGGATCCTGGAGCCAGCCGCAGATCGGCGAAGGCCGGCGGCATGGCGGACTTCTGCAGATCGCTGGCGAAATGAATCTCCAGCGGCAGGCGTGAGGACTGGGACATGGTTCGCAATACGCGGGCCAGCTCGGCAAACGACGAGCGGTCATCGGACGGCTGGATGGAATCCACCGCGGCGCGAAGCTGCGCTGAATCGTCGGTAGGCTGGGTTAAAAAGCGCACCTTGGAGCCGAGCGAGAGCACCTGCGCCTGATCGCCGGGCCGGACTTGTCCCAGGACCTTCAGCGCTTCGGCTTTGGCGCGCGCCAGATGATCCGCATAGCGCATGCTGAACGAATTGTCGACGGCAACCACCAGCGCGTGGCGTCCCGAGCCCGCCGTGAAGGCACGAGTGACGAAGGGGTTGGCGAAAGCAATGGCCAGCGCGATAAGCAGAGCGATCCGGAGGCTTAGCAACAGCAGATAACGCAGGCGGCGATGCTTCACCGAGCTTTGGGTTCTGCGCTCAAAAAACATCAGCGAACTGAAGGGATGGGGAGTGCTGCGATAGCGCCGCAGCAAGTGGATCCAGAGCGGCAGCCCGACAGCCGCCATGCCCGCGAGGAACCAGGGAGACAGAAATCCCATCGCTTACATCCTTCCCTGGCGGATCGCGAGATATTCACGCAGCGCTTCATCGAGCGGCCGGTCAGTGCGCAGCAGGAAATAATCGATGCCGGCCGCGTGCGCCCGGGTACGCAAATCTTCCATGTGAGCATCCACCCTGGGGCGGTATTCGTTCTTGGCGTATTCGGGCGAAACCTCCAGCGCCTCTTGCGTCTCCATATCCACCAGCATGACCGGCTCTTTCAGCACCGGCTGAAGCTCATGCGGGTCTAGAATGTGGAAGAGCACCAGCTCATTGCCGCGATAGCGCAGCGGCTCAACGGTCTTGATGATGGTCTCGGGCTGTTCGTAGAAATCCGATACCAGGACGATGATGCCTCGCCGCCGCAGGAACTGCTGGAAGTGCACAAAGGGCCGGCTGAAGTTCGTGCGCGTCCCGAGCTCCGCCTTTTCCACCGCATGCGCCACCCGCATGAACTGCCCTTGACGAGTGGAAGGCGGCACGAAATTTCTTACATCGTCGTCGAACACGATAACGCCGCAGGCATCCCGCTGCTGATTGGCAAGATAACCGAGCGACACGCACAGGTAGCGCGCATAGTCGAGCTTACTTACCGAATGCGACCCGTAGCCCATGGACGCGCTGGAATCGAGAATTAACGTAAGCTGCGAATTGGTCTCGCCGCGATACCGCTTGAGATAAGCGCGCTCGGTCCGCGCGTATACATTCCAGTCGACATGCCGCAAATCGTCGCCCGGCGTGTAAGCGCGGTACTCGGCGAACTCTTGTGAGAATCCAAAATCGGGCGAGCGATGGAGGCCGGCGACGAACCCGTCGACAACGGTTTTGGCGACCAGATCGAGATGCGAAATCCCGGCGAGCACCGCTGGATCGATAAACCGATTCGCCGTGCCTTGCGTGACTTTGCCGGGAGCCTGCATCAATGCCTACTTGGGGGCGGGCATCCAATCCAGCAGGCGCTTCAAGATTGAGTCCTGATCCAGGCGCTCGGACTCGGCATGGAAGTTGAGCAGGATGCGGTGCCGCAAGATGGGGAACATCAAGGAACGCACGTCTTCATACGACACGTGGTAGCGGTTGCGCATCAGGGCGCGGGCTTTTGCGCCCAGCACCAGGAACTGCGCGGCGCGCACGCTGGCGCCGAAGTTTACATATTTCTTCACGAAGTCCGGCGCCGATGCGTCGTTGGGACGCGTGGCTCGCACCAGGTCGATGGCGTGGCGCGCCACCGAATCGCCGATGGGAACCATGCGGATCAACTGCTGGAAGTCGAGGATCTCGGACGAATTAGTGACCGCATCCACTTGCGCGCTGGCCGTGGTGGTGGTGAGGTCCACTACCTTGGTTTCGTCTTCCGCGCTCAAG
>JAYTVY010000426.1:0-5220 GCA_043743755.1 Bryobacterales bacterium
GCCAAGGTGATGGGCAACCGGGGCATGACGCGCACCGGGACGCAACTGGGAACGCCTTACTACATGCCGCCGGAAGTGGTGATGAATAATCCGGTGGACATCCGCTCGGATGTTTACTCGCTGGGCGTCACGCTCTATGAAATGCTGAGTGCGCACGTGCCCTTCCCGGGCGAGACGGATTACCAGATCCTGTCCGCGCATGTGAATACGCCTCCGCCTCCGCCCACCCGCTATTACCCGTACATTCCGAGCGGAATTCAGAATGCGGTGCTCAAGGCGCTGGAGAAGAATCCCGATCACCGCTTTCAATCCGTCGAGGAGTTCGGCGCCGCCTTGGAGCGCAGTGAGGATTTCTCGTACGCGCCGCAGGGGCTCTCGGTGGCCACATCGGCCGCCACCGCGGCCCCATCCACTCTCGCTCCACCACCTCCGTTGGCCGCGCCTTATAGCCCCCCTCCGCTGCCGGGACCGGTGGGCGCCGGACAGACGCAGCACGTCACTCAAACCATCCCGCCGCTGGCTGCGACACAGTCTATTTACATTCCACCGCCAGGACCGCACGCGGCGGCCGCAAAACAGCCGTTCTGGACGCGGCCGCGGATGGTGGTCGCAGGCGTGTGCACGCTCCTGGTGCTGGTGCTGCTGGGCTGGCTGATACCTGAGCCAGGGCGCCAGCGCGTCGGCTCCGGCGACGAACCGGCTGCGCAAACTAAAGCTGACCCCAACAAGAGCGCGGCGCCCACCGGCACCATCGAAATTCCCATGGGGGGTGAGCCGGCCTCCGCTGCGCCGGCTTCGGCGGGGACTGCCCCAGCGTCTGGCTCCAGCGCGCCCGCATCCAGCGCATCCGATCTCAAGGTGGCGTTCCGCGCCGCCTCCCCATCCATCAAACTCGGCCAGACCGCGCACCTTGTATGGTCCGTGCAGGGCGCTAAGGAAGTAACCATCACGCCCGGCATCGGCACCGTCAAAGCCGAAGGCAGCATGGATATCCCGCTGCGGCGCACCACCGAGTTCAAGCTGGTGGCCAAAGGCGCCGACGGACACGCCATCACCAATTCCGCGGTGGTGAATGTAGAAGAAGCCCAGACGCCCGCGCCGGTGCGGCTCACGGCCGAATTCGATGCTCAGAACGGCCGGATTCCCTCGGGCCAGAGCGCGGTGCTGCGCTGGTCCGTCCCCGGCGCGACAGAGGTAAGCATCAGCCCCGGCGTCGGCACGGTGCCTGCGCAGGGTTCGGTTCGCGTTAGCCCGGCGCAGACGACGCAATACTTTCTGACGGCTCGCGGACCCGGCGGCAGTGTCGCCTCCAGCACCACCACGATTACCGTGGACCCGCCCGTGGTGGCTGCCGTGCGCATCGCCTTTGACGCGGTTCCGAACATTATTCAGCAGGGGCAGTACACCACGCTGCGCTGGTCCCTGGCGAACGCGCGTACAGCCACCATTGAGCCCGAGCCCGGCGTACTGCATCAGGTGAATGGACAACAGCGCGTGGCGCCCGCGGCCACTACTACCTATCGCCTGACCGCGCATGCCGCCGACGGAACCGCGACTACCGCCTCCTTCACCGTGCAAGTGGAGCCGCGCACCGTGACGCCGCCGCCTGCGCCATCGGCAGCCGTGGGACACGTATTCAACGTGGTGCATGACCACCAGGGCGCGCTCGGGAATACCGCGGTTTGGTTGAGCTGCTGGGGCCAGATACAGGTGAGCGGCGGGCGCTTGCGCTACGTGGTCACGGGCAGTACGGACAATCGCCGCGATAACTTCGATATCGCTTTATCGGATATTCAGGAGGCTAAACTGAATCGGATGCCGATTCGGGCGCGGCCGTCATTTCATATCCGGGTGGGAGGGCAGACGTTGAATTTCGTTCCGGCTAATGCGACTACGTCGCAGATTGTGGGGGAGATTGAACAGGGGCGACGGTAGCGGGTTAACGGTTCGCTTCCTTACGGGCGCGGCTCCGAGCGCGGCCGATGCCAACCACCTCGCAGATTGTCTCTGGGATCGACCAGGGCCGCCGCTAGCGGACTAACGTTTCGCTTCCTCACGGGCGCGGCTCCGAGCGGCTAATGCCACTACCTCGCAGATTGGCGGCGAGATTGGACAGGGCCGACGGTAATGCGCTAACGTTTCGCTTCCTCACGGGCGCGGCTCCGTTGGGTCGTGCTGGCATTTAGGGCCAGGAGGCTCTTTATCTGGGTGGCTCCGGTGCGGCGCTCGGCGACTTCTAGCAATAACTTCGCGCTATCGGCATCGTCGGGATATAACGCTTCTCCGACGTTTAGGTGCACCGCGCCGGGGCACGCTTCCGCCAGGATGCTCCGCAGCGCCGCGATCTTGGCGCCCAAGTCCTCACGCTTCATTCCGGGAAGAATCAACGCGAACTTATCGTCTCCTATACGGGCAAGGTGGTCATACTCGCGGCAACTCTCCCGCATGCTTTTCGCCAGCGCCCGGAGGAACTCATCGCTCAGCGGCGCCGTCGCTCCCGCCACCTGCGAGACCGCGATCGCCAGGCTCTGCTTGTGCCGCCTCGCGGCCCCCAGCTCCGATTCGAGCGACTTCATCATCAGATGCAAATTCGGCAGGCCGGTGGCGGCATCCGTGTTGGCTTTCACTTCCATTTCCCGATATTTCAGGGCATTCTCAATGGCCGTGCCGATGCGGGGCGTCAGCGACATCAGAATTCGCAAATGGTCGGTAGTGAATGCGTCCTGGCCCCGGCGATAGAGCGCGATGACACCCAGCAACCCGCTGCTGCACTCCAGCGGCAGAGCGATCGCCGAGTTCAATTCCTTGCCGGGTTCGCACCGAAAACCCGGATCCACCGCCGGATTTCCGTTCACAACCGCCTGCCGTTGTTGCGCCACCCATCCGGTTAAGCCCTGGCCCACGGTTACTTCCATGGAGCTAAGCATCTCCTCATTGTCCCCGGCGGCGTGCGCGGCCACCAGCGTTCCGTCCTGATGCAGGAACACGGCCATGGCATCGAACGGCACCGCCGTTCGCAAGCCGCCTTCCAGGCGCTCCAGCGTCTCCCGCAGATCCAGAGATCCGGTGATGCCGGAGGACATGTCCAGCAGCAACTGGCCCTCACGGCCTGCCGCGGCGATGCTGCTCAGAAACCCCGGGGCATCGGCGCCGGAGGCAACTCCGGACAACGCGCAAAGGTCGAGACCGGCGCCCGGCGTGTCACCGTTTTCCACCATCGTATGTTTGGACAATTTAGGACGGGAGTCCGCGCCCGTTTTCACTTTCAGATCCAGCTCGCGATACAGCTGCTGCAGCACCCCCACCACGTGCGGATCGAAGGTTTGGCCCGATTCCGCGGCGATCTGTTCCATGGCATCCTCCAGCGACAAGGCGCGCCGGTACTCGCGATCCGATGTGAGCGCGTCGAGGTAATCGGCCGCGGTGAGAATTCGCGCGGCCAGCGGAATCGCTTCCCCCTTCAGCCCCAGCGGATAGCCGGACCCGTTCCACTTTTCATGATGCGCGCGCACAATGGGCGCCACGGGATAAGGAAACTGGACCTGCTCCACGATCTCAGCCCCCACCAGCGGGTGCACCTTCATTTTGGCGAACTCTTCCGCCGAAAGCTTGCCCGGTTTGGTCAGGATGTACTCGGGCACCGCCAGCTTTCCGATATCGTGCAGCAGCGCGGCCGCCTGCAGCGCTTCCAGTTCCTCGCCGCTCAGTCCCATTTCCTTCCCCATGCCCAGCGAATACACCTGCACCCGCCGCAGATGGCCGCGCGTGTTCAGATTGTCTTTCGCTTCCACCGCGAGAGCCAGCCCTTCAATGGCGCGCAGATGCAGCGCCGCCATATTGCCGGCGTGCTTCTCCTTCTCCGCGACGTTCGTCTTTTGCACGCTGTAGTAGCGCCAGGCGACATAGATGACCGGCAGCACCAGCAGCGCCGTGTCCAGCGAAATGCCGCTGGACGCCGCGTTCAATACATTCGCGATCACGGCAGCCACCAGATAATAGGGAAGCGACCAGAAGTATGACTCCCTCCAGATCTGAACCAGACGCCGGTTCTGGTTCAACCGCATCGCAATGGCCGCCGGGAACGTATTGGCGAAGAACAGCGCCAGCGATGCCGCGAACAGCCGTACCGTGGGGCTCCGCACCGCTTGAGGAATCAGCGCCTGGTAGGCAAAGTTCGCCGTGGCAATCACGGCCGCCATCATGCAGGCGCTGAGCGCTATCTGAGGCCAGCGCCAGCGCGTGTGTTTGTTCCAGAATCCCTGCGCAACGGCCGCCAGCGACCCCAGCACCAGCGCTTCCTCTACACTCAAACGCAGAATGCCGATGAGGATAACCGGCAGGTTCGCCGAAAACGACATCCCTCCGCCCGCGCCTCTGATTTGGATGAAACTACAGAGAACCGCCAGACTCAGGTACAACAGGAAGAGCTTGGGCTCCGGCCACGTCCAGCGTGTCACCGCCGAGATTAAGCAGGCTACGCCCAGGAACGACGTGATGATGACGAAAGTGCGGGTTCGCCAGGACATTAGCCTAATTTTTCATGGACCTAAGAAGTGATCGGATATACCGATCAACGCGGGAGTAGGTGAAAGACCCCACAAGAGGGCCGCCTTATACCTTAAGGGGCGATTTGACGGCAGTTCGTAGCCGAATAAATTCAATTGTCGATGAATTGATAAAAATGTTGGGAATTCTGGTGCATGGCGACAATCACTTTATCGTGCGCGGACCCTTGCCGAGCCGTGCGGAGGCCCTTGGGCTGGCGCGGCACTGGTCGCTGATCGAAATCGGTGCGCCCGCGCCTGCCTGGCTGGCCCGCTGGAGCATCAGCTCGCAAGAGTTCCGCGAGAATTTAGAGTGGGCCGTAATCGTGCCGGGCGAGGGCCGGCGCAATCCGGCTGTGACGCAGCTTCTGGACGAATTGGCGGCGCGGGGAATCGCAGTTCAGGATTACGGCGCCGGTTAGTTCACTTTCCGGTCCAAAGCTCCGGGAAGCTCTGTTGAAGGCGCTTCAACTTGGGCAGGTCGTTATAGACGACATAGGGATTGCCCGGATTTCGCGCGATGTAATTCTGATGGTACTCCTCAGCGGCGTAAAATCCGGCGAGCGGAGCGACTTGTGTCACGATTGGCCTTGAAAACACCTTGGCCTGGTTGAGCTGTTGAATATACGCTTGGGCGACGCGCTTCTGATCGTCGTTCGTGAAGAAGATGGCCGAC
>JAYTVY010000427.1:0-10678 GCA_043743755.1 Bryobacterales bacterium
GATGAAGTGGAACGCCAACCCATTCGTGATCGACGGAGGCAACGGCGGTTGCGGCGAAGACGACGGTGGATTTTTTCTGCTCTCATACTGGCTGGGCCGTTATCATAAGCTGCATGGCCTTTGAGCACGATCTCGGCGTTCACGTTACACGTAAATACAAAGACGGTGTCACCGTGGAATGCGTTTTGCGGCCCGGGCTGCTCAATTCGAACGGCGTGCTGCATGGCGGCGTCACCGCATCTATCGCGGATGAAGCCGCATGGCATGCGCTGGTGCGGCATTACGGCGAGTCGCCTGCCACCACCACGGAGCTGAAGATCAACTATCTGCGTCCGATCAGCGGCTCGAAAGTAATCGCCCGCGCGGTGCTGTTGCGAACCGGAAAATCGCTGTGCGTGACGCGCGTCGACCTGTTTGACAGCCACAAGCGAATGGCCGGCGTTGCGCTGGTGACTTATATGCTGCTCGCTGCCTGAGCCCAGGCCGCTTTGAGCTTCCGGTACGTTTCGCCCAGCTCTTCCGGCATCACCCTGGTCTCGCCGATCACCGACATGAAATTCGCATCGCCGCGCCAGCGCGGCAGCACGTGCATGTGGATGTGCCCCGCGATCCCCGCCCCGGCGGCAACGCCCAGATTCATTCCCAGGTTGAAGCCGTGCGCGTTGTAGATGGATCCCAGATGCGTCTGGGCGGCGCGCATCAGCACCATCATTTCGGCCGCGGTGACCTCGTCGGCCCGGTCCAGCGTGTCCACGTGTTCGTACGGCGCCACCATCAGGTGCCCGGTGGTATAGGGAAACAGATTCAAAATGACGAAATTGCGCGCGCCCCGGAACACAATGAGATTCTCCTCATCCTTGTGCTCGGCGGCCTTCTGGCAGAAAATACACGCGCCGTCGGCGTCCGCGCTTTGGATATAGCGGTAGCGCCACGGACTCCAGAGATGATCCATAGAAACGGCGCGGGCGGCCCGTCAGGCAGCGGGCGGCGTCGAGCCCGGCTCGGCCGGGGGCGCTTCGGCCGGCGCGGGCGTATGCGACGTGTTCACCAGGTCCTTCAGCTCCTTGCTGGGCTTGAAATAAGGAATGCGCTTGGAGGGCACCTCCACGCGCGTGCCGGTCTTGGGATTGCGGCCGACGCGCGGCTGGCGCTGGCGCGTGCGGAAGCTTCCGAATCCGCGAATTTCAATCTTGTCTCCCCCGCGCAGTGAGCGAACGATACTGTCGAAGATCGCTTCCACGATTACCTCGGAATCCTTGCGGGTCATTTCCACTACCCTTGAAACTTCTTCGATCAGTTCGGCTTTGGTCATGGTGAGTTGGGTCTCCTGATGGGGGCCGCTTTTTCTAGCGCCCCTCTCCTTTTCCTCTAGTATTCATTACTTCCTCTATGGTCATGGTGGCAGCGGCGGCGTGGCGCTGATAATCTTCCAGCCGCGTACGTTCTTCGTCATCCGCCAGCGCACGGATACTCAGGCCGATCTTCTTTTCCGCTTCGCTGGTCTTGATCACTTTGAAATCGAACTCTTCTCCGATGGGCAGCGGCGATTCCTCCGGCCGGCGCTCGGAAACGCCAGGTATCTCGGTCCGGTGGCACAAACCTTCCACGCCCGGCGCCAGTTCCACGAAAACGCCGAAATTACAGGACCGGCACACCCGCCCGCGTACGATATCGCCCACTTGATGCGTCCGGAAGAAGCTCTCCCAGGCATCCGGCTGTAATTGCTTGACGCCGAGGGAAAGGCGGCGGTTGGGCGCGTCGATATTCAAGATCACCGCTTGCACCAGCTGGCCCTTCTTGAGCAGGTCCGAAGGATGCTTTATGCGCTTGGTCCAGGAAAGGTCGGAGATGTGCACCAGCCCGTCAATGCCTTCTTCAATCTCGATGAACGCCCCGAAATCGGTCAGCTTGCGCACCCGGCCTTCCACCACCGAGCCGATGCTGTAACGCTCCGCGACGGTGGTCCAGGGATCCGCCTCCAACTGCTTGATGCCCAGCGATACGCGCCGGTCGCGCGGCTTGATTTCTAGAATCACCGTCTCCACTTGATCGCCCACATGCACCACTTTACTGGGATGCTTCATGCGGCGGCTCCAGGTCATCTCGGAGATGTGGATCAGGCCTTCCACCCCAGCTTCCAGCTCGACGAAAGCGCCGTAATCGGTGACGCTGACCACCCGGCCGATCACCTTATGCCCGGAGGGGTAGCGGGTTTCGATGGTTTCCCACGGATCCGGCACCAGTTGTTTCAGCCCCAGCGAAATACGCTCGCGGTCCTTGTCGAATTTCAGCACTTTGACCGTGATCTGGTCGCCGACATTCACCATTTCGCTGGGATGCGTAACCCGCCCGTAGGACATGTCGCTCACGTGCAGCAGGCCGTCAATGCCGCCCAAGTCGATAAAAGCGCCGTATTCCGTTAAATTTTTTATTGTGCCGGTGACAATCGAGCCTTCGGCCAGATCCTGCAGCGCGGCATGTTTGCGCGCTTCCAGATCTTCCTCGATGGCCATTTTTCGCGACACCACGACGTTGCCTCGGCGGCGATTCAGCTTGACGATCTTTACCGGAATATCGGAGCCGACGAAACTGTCCAGATTATGCAGCGGCCGCACATCGATCTGCGATCCCGGCATGAACGCGGGCACTCCCACATCCACGTTGAGACCGCCTTTAATGCGTCCCACCACGCGTCCCGAGACTGCCAGATTTTCGCGATGCGCCTTTTCGAGGTTGTCCCAGGAGCGCAGACGGCTGGCCTTCTCATGGGAGAGAGTTGTGTAGCCTTCATGCTGGGGCGCCGACCGGTCAATCACTACATCGATGGTGTCGTTCTTGGCGACATGCGGCAGGCCGTCCGGTCCGAAAAATTCCTCAATCGGAACAATGCCTTCCGACTTATATCCGAAATCGACGATTACATCTTTGTCGGTGACTTTAAGAACGGTTCCCTGCAAAAGTTCGCCATCGTGCGGCGGGGCGAAGTTGGTGTAGTCCGCAATGAGCTGCTCATAGTCCGGCTCCTCGGGGAAGGCCGAGGGGCTTTGGTCATGCTCATCTGGTCTACTGGCCATAGCCAACTCCCGAATAAATGCTACTACAACGGCGAGCAGAATGTACTACAAACCGTTGATAGATCGGTACTTCAGCAGCATAGCCGAGCGCGTCGGCGAAGTCAACTGCGGGCCGATTCTCAATCCGCCCCCTACCCCAGAGTAGAATGTGAACAATCCCACAAGCCCTTTGAATGAAACCCTCCGTAAAACGCCCGGCTGAAGAACTGGACGCGGTCTACGTCAAGATCGCGAAACGGATCGTCCCCTTCATGGCGCTTCTGTTTCTGATGGCGTGGCTTGACCGGTACAATCTCGGCTTTGCCAAGCTGCAAATGACCAAGGATCTGGGCTTTAGCGAGGCGGTGTACGGCTTCGGCGCCGGCATCGTCTACCTCGGCTACATGCTCTTCGAGATCCCCAGCAACCTGCTCCTGGAAAGAATCGGCGCCCGGAAAACCTTCGCCCGCATCGCCATCCTGTGGGGCATCGCCAGCATCGCGATGATGCTGGTGAAGACGGCGGCGTGGTTCTACATTCTGCGCTTCCTGCTCGGCTCGTTCGAAGCAGGTCTGCTTCCAGGCGTGATCCTCTACCTGACGTATTGGTTTCCGGCCCGGCGGCGCGCGCAGATGGTCGCCGGATTCCTGACTTCCATCCCCATCTCGGCTATCCTCGGAGGCCCCATCTCCGGCTGGATCATGGGCTCGCTGGGCGGTCGGGCGGGCCTCGCCAACTGGCAATGGCTGTTCGTGTTGGAGGGTATCCCCTCTATCGTCGTGGGACTGTTCGCGCTCCTCATCATAGTTGACCGGCCGGCCGCTGCGCCCTGGCTCACCGAGCGCGAGAAACAGATCGTCCTCGCGGATCTCGAAGCCGATCATCGCCAGGCCGGTCCGCGTGAGCACGGATTCCGCCAGGCGCTGAGACTTCCCCAGGTGTGGCTCCTCTCCGCCATCCACTTCTGCGCCATCTCCTCGAACGTGACCATCGGATTCTGGGTGCCCAGTATCATTCAGGGTCTGGGCGTGAAGAGCATCCCGACCATCGGATTGCTCTCCACCGTGCCCTACGTCGGCGCCCTGATCGGGATGGTACTCGTGAGCCGCCATTCTGACCGCACGCTGGAGCGCCGCTATCACGCCGCCCTTCCGTGCATCGCGTGCGCCGCCGGCCTGGCAGGGATCGGCCTGTTCGCCAACACTCCGGCCCTGGCATTCGCCGCGCTTATTGTTGCCGTAGCGGGCTCGCTCAGCTACAACGGCGCATTCTGGCAAATGCCGGCCACGCTGCTGGCGGGAACCGCGGCTGCCGGCTGCATCGCGCTCATCAACTCCATCGGCAGTCTTTCGGGCTGGCTCGGGCCCTCCATGGTCGGCTGGCTTGAAGACATCACCGGTAAAACCTCGACGGGTCTTTACGTAGTGGCCGGACTCGAGCTGCTTGCCTCGGCCCTGATCCTGCTCTTTTTGCCCCGCCGTCCGGCTTGACGAATCCGGCCGCATTCGGAGCCGCGCCCGTAAAGGAAGCGTAACGACTGCCGATCTTCTCGCCTTTCCGAGCCGTGCATGCTTACTTACGCGCGCGGTTCTGAAAGTGGCGTTGACGAATCCGGCCGCATTCGGAGCCGCGCCCGTAAGGAAGCGTAACGACTGCCGATCTTCGCGCCTTATCGGGCCGTGCACACTTGCTTACGCGCGCGGTTCTCAAAGTGGCCCGGCGCACTGCGATAAAATGAGTCTCGAATGAACGTCAGAATCTTCATCGCGTTCGCACTGCCGTCGCTGTTTACCGCAATCGCTCAGACATCTGCTGTCGCAAGGCCTCCCCAGTTACCTGATGGCGTCGGCAAGGATGTCACCCAGAGAGTCTGCGGCACTACGTGCCACGGCCCGAATCTCATGATGGGTAAGGGACGAACCCGCGACCAGTGGACCGCCGTCGTGAACACGATGGTCAGCCGCGGCGCTAAAGTTAGCTCCAGCGAACTCATCCAGATTTCCGATTACCTCACTTCGCATTTTGGACCCGGTATGGCCGTTTCGTCCCCTCCTTCCCGCGGCAACCCATCCAGCGCCAGCGGCCAGGGCCCTGGCCCGCTCGGAGCCGGAGCCGCCGATTCCCATGTAGTAGACGATGCCGGCGCCGAACGCGGAAAATCCGTCTACATCGCCGAGTGCATCACCTGCCATGGCGTCAAGGCGCGCGGCGGAAATCCCAACCTGCCCGCAAATCAGCGGGGGCCCGACCTGATCCGCTCCCTCACAGTTCTGCATGATCGCTATGGCGCCGAAATCGGTCCGTTTCTCGCGAAAGGACATCCGCTGCAAAGCGGCCGCCCTTCGTCGAGCCTCACAATCGAACAGAAGGCGGACCTCGCGCACTTCCTGCACCAAAAGGTCTATAACACGCTGCGGAGCGGCCCCGAGCTGGAGATTCAAAACGTGCTCACCGGCGATGTGAAGGCCGGCGCGGCGTATTTCAACGGCGCTGGAAAATGTACCACGTGCCATTCCATAACCGGCGATCTCAAGGGCATCGGCGGCAAATATGACCCGCCGACCATGCAGTCGAAGTTTCTGTTTCCCCACACGGTCGGCTTTGGCCGCCGAGGCGTCGCATCTGTAAATGAAAAGGCTGTTACCGTCACAGTGACGCAGCCCATCGGGGAAGTAGTTACCGGTGTGCTTATCGCCCTGGACGATTTCAATGTCTCGCTCCGGGACTCGCGGGATAACTACCGCTCATTCAAGATCACGGCCTCGCTGAAAATAGTGAAACACGACCCCTACGCGATGCACGTCGCGCTCCTGGACCAATACACCGATAAGAACATCCACGACATCGTCGCCTACCTGGAGAGCCTAAAATAATGCGCCCCTTTGTTCGAAACTTCCTCCTCGCCTCAGCCCTCCTGACATCCACCCTCCCCGGCCAATCACTAACCCCCTCCAAGCTCCTCCAGCCTCCCAGCGATATGTGGCCCATGTACAACGGCGATTATTCCGGCCGCCGTTTCAGCAGCCTGAGCAAGATCAACGCCTCCAACATAAGTTCCCTCAGCCTGGCATGGGTCTACCGTGTCACCGCGGGCGGAGGCGGTTTCGCCGGCGCGATAAAAGCCACGCCTCTGCTCTTGGACGGCGTACTGTACTTCACGCTGCCCGATCACGCCTGGGCCGTCGATGCGCGCACAGGCCGCGAAGTGTGGCACTTTGCGTGGCCGTCGAAGGGCGGCATTCACATTGGAAGCCGGGGAGCCGCCGCTTATGGCAACTGGCTCTACTTCGAGACCCCCGATTGCAATCTGGTATCGCTGAACTTGAAAGACGGCAAGGAACGCTGGCATACACCCATCTGCGATCTCGATCTGATGTATTTCGGCACGGTTGCGCCGTTGGTGATCAAGAATCACGTGATCACCGGCGTCAGCGGAGACGACCTCGACATTCCCGGCTATATAGAATCGCATGATCCGGAAACCGGAGCCTTGCAATGGCGCTGGTATGTGTACCCGCAGCCCAACGAGCCGGAAGCCAAGAGCTGGCCTTCCGTCGAGGCCATGCTGCATGGCGGCGGCATGACCTGGGGCTCGTATACGTATGACCCCGAGTTGAATTTGCTTTACTTCGGAACCGGTAATCCACAGCCGGTAATCTCAGGAAAAGGCCGCGAGGGAGACAACCTTTACACCGAGTCCATCATCGCGCTGAATCCCGATACAGGCAAACTGGCCTGGTATTTTCAACCCTCCCCGCACGATACGCATGACTGGGATGCGATTGAAGCTCCCGTTCTGATTGATGGCGAAATCAACGGTCAAAAGCGAAAGCTGCTGGCGCAAGCCAGCCGCAATGGCTATTTCTTCGTGTTGGACCGGACGACCGGTAAGAACATCGTCACCACGCCTTTTGCGAAAGCGAACTGGGCCACCGGGCTGGATGCAAAGGGACAGCCCATTCCCAATCCCGCCAAGATGCCGCGGTTGGATGGCGCTCTGGTTTCGCCGAACCAGGCCGGCGCCGCCAACTGGCCCCCTCCAAGCTTTAGCCCCGCCACCGGCCTGTTCTATGTGAATGCCACGGATGCCTACAGCGTCTACTACATCTATGACGATGACGATAAGCCCGAAGGCTGGGCTGGAAATGACCGTGGGGGCTGGTCTCAGTCGGCGCTCCGCGCGCTCGACTATAAGACCGGGAAAATCAAGTGGAGCCACACCTGGGAAGGCGCGGGCGGTCCGCGCTCCGGCGTGCTCTCCACGGCCGGAAATCTCGTTTTCGCAGGCGACCCGTCGAATAACCTGGTGGCCGCGGATGCCACCACCGGTAAGCTGCTGTGGCATGCCAACCTTGGTACCGGCATGAGCAACGCTCCCATGACTTACGAACTCGATGGCACCCAGTATTTAGTCGTAGGCGCCGGAGACACGCTCTTCGGCTTCGCCATGCTCGGCAAATAAGGGCCAGTCTGCCTCCGGCTAAGGTTTCACCAGCATCGCCGGAGCCGCCAGCATTCCCTTAGACGTGTATGCAATGGGGACCACGCGATAGCGATAGACCATGCCGTGAGCGCCCACCGCGTAGCCGCTCTCCGGACTGACTATGCTGAAAGCTTCCACCGATGCGGGAAACCCAATATCTCGCGAGATCTAGTGCTGGCCGCCGTCCACCGTATAGGTCATACTTTGGTAGCGAATCGCCCATCCCACTTTCGCACCCGCGAATTCAATCCTGGGTTTGCCGCCTATTTGGCCAGTAGCGCCAGTCCACGTTTTCCCACCGTCAGCCGAATAGAAGAATTTTCCGCCAGTCAGCAGCGCGCCATGGTTCTCGTCCGTAAAATAAATCGAACCTTCTCTTGGGTCTTCCCCGGGAAGAACCACGGAAGACTCCCATGTCGCGCCTCCATCCCTCGTCTCCGGAATCGCGGCGCAGTTGATCGCCAGAAAGGGCTCGGCTTGCCGCAGGCTCTGATAGTGCAGCGTCTTGGCAATCAGATCCTTGCCGGTGCCGTTCTCGCCTTCGATCAGGATCGAACTGGCTTCACTCACCGCCACCCGCCGAACGAATTCCATCATTTCGCGCATGGCCTGTGATTCGGCGACAATCTGGCGCTTGGCGGGCTCGGCTTCCTCGGTGATGTCTTTAACGGTAGCTACCACGCCTTCGACGGCGCCCGCATCGTCTAAGAGCTGAACGGTCCGGATCACCACCAGTCGCTCTCGCCCGTTTGCGGTGTGGAGACTTATTGTTCCAGTCGGCATACAGGAAGACGGCCCCATACCTTGCAAAACACCGCAATTGGGCTCACAAGTCGTGCAGCGAAATAATTCCCGGCATTGTTTCCCAATCATCTCCTCGCTAGACGTGCCGAAGAGCAGTTGAGCGGCCCGATTCACGCCGACGATGGTGAGATCCTTGTCGTAAAGGAACAGGGCATCGGATAGCTGGTCGAAGACGGCTTCCAGGATCTCCGGACGCTGCCACTTGGATGCTAGTATGGACACGGAATCCTCTCGGCGGAATGCGCTGGTGCCCGCATTATACCGCGCCATCGTTCGCATCCTGTGAGATCGCTGTGGCTAACGGCGCGCGTCTTATACCGTTTAGCGAAATCGCTGGGTACAGCCCGATTATGTCCACGCCGCCCCAATGCCCTTCCTCGACTCTATTGATGGTGGACACCGACCAGGATACGCGCCTCAACGGCGTAGATCACCAGTGGAAGTAGGATCCAGCGTGGCGGGGTCTCCTATTTCGGCACAGACAAAGAACCGAGGCACGACCGCTCACATTGCAGAGCCATGCCAGACTGCACATCATGGCGTACCCACACGGGTCGTGGCTGTTCTCCGCCGGTGATTGGGGCGGCAGCCAGCAAACGATAATCCTTCCCGTCCAGCTTGAACGTAATCTCGCCCCAGGTCGCTCTGCCCTGAACCGCTCCCGGGAATGGTTTCAGTCCGAACATAAAAACACCGTCGGGCACGCCGAAGAAGGCCACGTCCGATGCATTGGCAGTGGTGGCTGCTCCCCTGAGTTCGCCAATCAACTTATTGGAATCGACCAAAACCGGGGACCGGACGATCATCTTGTCCTCCGCCGGTACGAGTGGAATTCCAAACGCGATCTTCGGCTCATGATCCAGCACGTCGCCTTTGAGGTATAGCGTGCCTCCACCCTCGATCTGGATGGGCAGCGATTCACCAGGCTTGTAATGAACGCTCGGTACGCCGGCGAGCGACACGCCTTCACTCGGTCCGCCCAGAAGCTTTCCTCCCGTTGCCGTGGCCTCTATTCGAGCGGGCACCGCTCGAACGCGGAGCACAACATCGTCCTTTGAGATGCTTTCCACTTTTACCCTGAAGGCGGTCGCTAATGGCGCTCCGTGGGACAAGCCAACCAAATCTGGCGTGTCGTCGAATCCCGCTTTGGCAACCAGGTAGTTAGACGGATCACCTTTGTACGAATACCCAAACTCAAACCACAGGGCATTCGACTGTGCTCGCACAATCGCCGTAGCTGCTATAGCTACAATCACGCACGCAATCAACCCCGCGAGTGCAAATCGAGGAACCGCTACACGCCTCCATAAAAAGGCGAGTCGGCTCTCTCGGGCTGGCAGGCTCAGCGGGGGAAGCCGCGCCGATTCTGTCGTAGCCGCCAAACGCAGTTCTGCTCCCATGCGAGAGTAATCGTTCAAAGTTTGACGGCATACACCACATCCAGCAATATGTTCGGCAATACCTTCGGGAATTCGTTCGCCGTCATAAATCGAGGACACGTACACTTCAATTTGTGAGCAGTTCATTGAGCCCCCTTAGTCCAAATTGTTCGCAATTGTTGACGGGCGGCATGGAGTCGCGACCGTACGGTCCCGAGTGGGACACTGAAAATGTTCGCCAGCTCCTCGTACGAATAGCCTTCCACCTCACGTAGCCAAAGCACTGCCCGACTCTCTTCTGGCAGCTGATTCATTGCGTCCCGGATGATCAAATTATCCGTTGCTGAGGACATTGGTTCAGCTATAGGCTCTGCCATGCCCTTGTTGCGCCGCCACCAGTCCGCCGCCTTCTTTCGAGCGATGCCGAGAAGGTATGCCTTGACGGGACCGCGTCCAGGATCGAACGCTTCTCGTCTTCGCCAGAAGTGAAGGAAGGTCTCCTGCGTCAGATCGTCCGCTACTGATGAGTTGCCTATCGAAAGCTGGAGGAAATTGCACACGTGCGAGCCCAGCTCGTGATACAAGCGCTCAAATGCCGCACGTTCCGATAAGCCCTCTTGGTCTGACATGCAAGCCCTGCATTATATTCGCTGCAGATTGCCAAAAAGTTCATTCGTCGGGTGGCGCGTAGGCTGTTTAACTAGAGGGTGGATCGTTCGCCTCCCCGAATGAATAGCAACCGATCCACAAATTCAGCCGCCCCGCTTCTAAGCTCTTATCACCGTGCGCCAGGCTCCAGCCTGGTTACCTGGATGCCCCGATGGGTGTTACGCTTAGGCACCCCGGCTAACTCCTGGGGCCAACGGAGGAACCATTGAAGTATCTAGCTGCTGCGGCCTTGCTCGCTTTCACTTGCCTGGGCGCGTCCCCGGATATCGCCGGGATAGACGGCGATAGAT
>JAYTVY010000428.1:0-9815 GCA_043743755.1 Bryobacterales bacterium
ACCGGGCGCGGATCGCTCGATTCTTCCGGCGGCGCGGACCGGCTCAATATGTCCGTGGAAATGGAGCGCACTTCGCTCTCCGAGCTGATCACGTTGTTCGATGCGCGCGACATCGGCGTCAACGGATTCGTCACCGCGCGCGCGAAGCTGGCCGGCCCTCTCGAGAAATTGGATATCACCGGTAATGTGAATCTCAGCGAGATTCATCGCTGGGACAGGACGCCGGTCAAAGGCGGCGGCTGGACTTTGAAACTGGGAGGCCTGCTGGACCTGCGCGGGCATGATTTAAGCGTCGAGACAGTCGCGGTCGACAACAAGAAGCCGCCGGTGCAGGTCAAGTTCCGGCTTAGCGATTATCTCGGCAATGCCCGCTGGGCGGCATCGCTGGTCATGCATGAATTGCCCGCGCTGTCCACGCTGGAGCTGGGACGCAATCTGGGCGTGCAACTGCCGCCGGATATTCAAGTGGGCGGTGCAATTAATGGCGTTCTGGGATATTCGAAAACGGACGGGCTGCAAGGCGAACTGGCTCTAGACAAGGCCGCGCTGAAGTCCGCGCGGAGCGGCTCGCTGGAGTTTGGGGAGGCGCACCTGCGGGTGGAGAAGAACCGGCTGGACCTGGAGCCGGTGGAAGTGCGTACCGATAACGGGCAGACGGCCGAGATTCAAGCGCGTTATGCCATGGATAACGGGGAGCTAGGCGTCAGGATCGCGACGCGTCAGATGAACCTGGCGGAACTGCATTCCGATGCAGGCCGGCTGCTGGCTTCGTCCGCGCTTCCGCTGATGGACAGCCTGCGTCAAGGTTCCTGGCGAGGATGGCTGGAGTTCCAGCGCAAAGACGGTGAAGCCGCGGCGTGGTCCGGCGAGTATGAATTACAGAACGTGCTCGCGGATGTGCCCGGCCTCGCGGCGCCGCTGCGGATTACCTCCGCGGCGGTCCAAGTGGACGCGGGACAGGTGCATATCGTGCGGCTGCGCGGACACGCGGGCGAGATGAGCGTGGAAGGTGAGTATCGCTATCAGGCCGGCGCGTCGCGTTCGCACCGGATGAAGCTGACTATCCCGGAAGCCGATCTGGCGGAGCTCGAAAGATTATTCCTGCCGTCATTGACCCGCCAGGAAGGCTTCCTGGCCCGCACGTTCCGTTTCCGCCGCGCGCCGCCGCCCGCATGGCTTGAGAACCGCCGCATCGAAGGTCTCCTCACCGTGAAGAACCTGCGCCATGGCGACACTTCGCTGGGCGAGTTCCGCGCCCGGCTCAGCTGGAATGGATCGGCCGTGCGATTCTCGAGCGTCGAGCTGGCGCATCAGGACATGGAAGCCGCCGGAAAGATCCAGCTGGACCTGGGGGGAGCGGCGCCCGCGTGGCGTCTTTCGGGACATTTCGCTGGAGTCGATTACCGCGGCGGAAAACTGGACTTCGATGGCGATCTGGCCACCGCCGGCCTCGGCCTGGACCTGCTTCAGAACGCGCACGGAGAAGGCACCTTCAGCGCCCGCTCAGTCCAGCTCGGCCCGGATGCCGATCTGCGCGAAATCGCCGGCAGCTATCGCCTCAAAAGCGTTGCAGGCGCGCCCCGCTTGCAACTCTGGAACCTGCTGGCGCTGCAAGGTCCCGACACGTTGACCGGCCAAGGCGCCAGCCAAGCCGACGGCCGTCTGGTCCTGGATTTGGAAAGCGGCCGCCGCCAGATCCACTTGACGGGCACCTTGTTGCCTCTCCACAACTAGCAAGTACGGCGGACGGGGAAAGATTATTAGCGTATTCCGCACGCTCCGAAGATTGCCTGTCCCGTAATCCAGTATGGAGATCATGTACGGCGGACCCCCTGGTCCGCGCGGGGCCCCCTGGCCCCGCTGGCCGGGTGCAGAGGAAAGCCGGCCGGGGGGCGGCTGCGGGCCAGGGGGCCCGCCGTACATGATCTGGCCGGCTCAAACCTCCAGGCCCACGGACCGCATCAGCTCCAGCGCGTTACTATGCTCCACCACCCCGGGCCTCAACAAGTAATCAAAATGAATGGTCCCGTCCGCAATCGAATCCTCGAAGTGAACATTCACCGCCGGATGCGCCAGCTTGCCCGGGATATCCGCAAGTGCGAGGTCATGCGTCGTGATCAACCCAAAGCCTCCGCGATCCAGCAGCCCGCGCACAATCGCCTCCGCCCCGATCCGCCGGTCGTGTGAATTGGTTCCGCTGAGCATTTCATCGATCAGGAACAGAACGGGTTCCTGGCCGGCCGTCAGATCCAGAATCTGGCGCAGGCGCGTGATCTCAGCATAGAATCGCGATTTGCCCTCCTGGAGCGAATCCACGATGCGAATGGAGGCGCCGATCCGGACCTTTGACAGGGCCAGTTTCCGCGCGCGCACCGGCCCTCCAGCCCATGCCAGCACGGAGTTCAGGCCGATGGACCGCAGCAGCGTGCTCTTGCCGGACATATTGGATCCGCTGACCACCAGCAGGCGTAATTCGCCGCCCATCCGCAGGCTGTTGCGAATGGATTTTGCCTCGGGCATCAGCGGATGGCCCAGTCCATCCGCTTCAAACGAGGCCGTCGCGTGCGTGAACTCGGGAAAAGGATCTCGCGGATGCTCGAAAGCGTAACCCGCCAGCGAGAGCAGCGCTTCGAATTCGCCCACCGTTGCGATCCATGTTCCAATCGCCTTTCCGGCGTGCCGCCGCCAGGATTCGATAGCCAGCGCGAGCTGCGGACCCCACAGCAGCACCATGGCAACCGGCGCGAAGACCATGTGCCGCTGCCAGTCCAGCAGCGCAACCAGGCGTCGCAGCCTGGCGATGCGCTTCGATGCCACCAGTCCGCTCGCGCTGAGACGTGCATTCAAATCCACCAGCGGGGCAGTGGCAAAATGCTGGTCCTCCAGAATGCGCAGTAATTCGGCCAGCAAAGCCAGATCGTGGGCCGGCGCCTCCACCGCATTCATTACTTGCACCGCCGGCGCCCGCAGAACGAACCATACCGCGAAGACCACGGCCAGCGCGATGAGGAAGGGCGTGCGATTCGTTACTCCCGCCATATACAAACAAAATGCGATCAGCGCCGAAGCGGCGACCAGCGGCGCGAAAATCCGGCTGCCCGGTGGAAAGCGCACCTCCGGCTGTCCCCCCCAGGCTGTGACGGCGGCCGGATGGATTCCGGAACGCACCGTCTCGCCATGCACCGCCAGCCGCTCGCGAAGATCCAGGCTTGGACGCAGTTCCGCCACGCCCTGCTGCCGCGCGCGCACCTGGTCCGCGTCCGGATGCTCCAGCAGCCATCCCGCCAGCGTGTCCTCGCCGGCGCGAGTGCGTGCGGCCGACAAGAGTTGAAACAGCGAGCCCTTTCCGAACAGATCCAGATCGTCGGAGTAGACGTGATGCGGATCGCGGAACCGCTCGCCGGATTCGCCCATCCCGCTCCAGCGATCCTCCAGGCGCGCCAGTGCGTGCTCGTAATAACCGGCGGCCCGGCTCGCCAGATCATAGTCGCGCAGGATGCGGGCGTGAAACACAACCAGGCCGGCGAACAGCGCCGCGGGAAGGATAATCCACGCGGGTGATATGGTCAACTGCCCGAAGGCGAACCAGCCCACCGCCACCGCGGCCAGCGCGGTCAGCAATCTCAGGTTGCCGGTGCGGCGATGCCATTGGCGCAGGCGGCTGGCGGTTTCGCGCCTTTGTTCCAGGCGTGTAGTGTATTCTGCATGCGGGTTCACTACTGATAGGCTAACAAGTGTTCGATGTGCGACCACTTCCAGGACGACGAGCCATTGCGAATTCCCATCACCGATGTCTTCGACTTGCACACGGTGCCGCCCAAAGACGTGGAGCCCATTGTCGAGGCGTATCTGGAGGAAGCGCACCGTTTGGGATTTCGCGCATTGCGCATCATACACGGGCGGGGAATCGGCGTGCAGCGCGAGATCGTGCGAGGCGTGCTTGTGCGGTGCCCGTTTGTCGCCGGTTTCTCGGATGCGCCGCCGGAAGCGGGCGGCTGGGGCGCCACCATTGTCGATCTTCGCTGAAGATTCGGGAACTTTCCCCTTTGCGGCGGGCAATTCCTCACAGAATGCCGTTGCGGATCGTCGAAACTCAGCGATGTCCCTTCCCCTAGAGGCACAAACCGACGTCGATCTGTTGCGGCGCATGGCTTCCGGCGAAGAGCGTGCCTTTACAGCGCTCTATCGCCGGCGTCATGGCTCGGTGTATCGCTACGCGCTGCACATGAGCGGGAAGCCGGAGCTGGCCGAGGAGGTAACGCAGGAGGTGTTTATGGCGCTGATTCGCGAGCCCGGGCAGTACGATGCCGCCCGCGGCGAACTCTCCGCCTACCTGTACGGCATGGCCCGGAACATGGTGCGAAAGTCGCTGATGCGCGAACGGACGTATGTGGTCGCCCTGGATGAGCCATATGACGATCTCGCGGATGACGCCGATATCCTGGGCGACCTCACTCGCCAGGAACGCGTGGAGGCACTCCGTCTAGCCGTGCTAGCCTTGCCGGCGAATTACCGGGAAGCGGTGGTGCTCTGCGATTTGCACGAAATGGACTATGCGCAGGCGTCCGGCGTACTCGGGGTTCCGTTGGGCACCGTGCGCTCCCGCCTGCATCGCGGCCGCGCCCTGCTGATCGAAAAAATGCGTGCAGACCAATCCCCGCACTGGCATCGCACACCCTCAACCCCACATTCCGGCCCGCGACCGTCAGGGAGCGTGAGAGTAATCGCAAATGACGCCTAATGACCAACAGCTGACCGCGGCTTTGCACTCGCTCGCCGCATCCTCCCCCCGCGAAGCCTCGCCCGAGCTTGAAGCACGGCTCGCAGCCGCGTTCCGCCGCCAAACCAAAAAACGAAAGCTTTTCCGCTGGATCCCGGCCGTTGCCGCCACCGCCGCCGCAGCCGCATTCTTGGCAATACTTATCCGCCCTACCAGCGTCCCACCTCCGCCCGCCGCAATCACGTACCAAGCCGCGGCTCCGGCGCTTACAGTTTCCACCGCCCCCGTCACGCCGGGGCCACGACGCCGCCACACTGTCCGCCGGCCCGCGCCGGCGCCGCCGAACGAAGTCGCCACCAGCTTCTTCGCGCTGCCCGAAGCGCGCGATCTTCCCCCCGCGGAGGCGGCCACCCTGGTGCGAGTGCAGGTTCCCCGGTCCACCATGCGACTGGTAGGACTGCCGGTGAATGAAGAGCGCGCGAATGAAGGAATCCGGGCCGACATGTTGCTCGGCCAGGACGGAATAGCCCGCGCAGTCAGATTTGTACAGTAGTTATTTCAATTCAGGAGAACCGCAATGCGAAAGATGCAATTGATTTTGGCGATGTGCTCGGCCGCAGGATTCGGCGCATTCGCCCAGGAAGTCCGGACCTTTCAGTTTCAGGGAATGCCGCACATCGGCATGGGCGCCGGCGATGCGAAGTTCATCTCCGCCGAGTTTGCCGAAGGGCGCGTCGTGAAGGGCGCCCCCTATACGGCGGAGGCCTCCACCGAGACCGTGCAGGTTCTGTCCGACGGCAACCGGATCAGTCGCAAGATCACCAAGTCGGTGGCGCGCGACAGCGAAGGCCGCACCCGCCGCGAGGAAAACCTGGGACATCCCGGCTCCGCCGAGCAGATTAAGTTCATATTCATCAATGACCCGGTGACCCAGTCCACCTATGTGCTGGACAGCCGCGCCAAGGAGGCTCACGCTACCCAGACGATGCAGTATCGTGCCATGAGCAAGGAAAGCGATGCCAAGCGAACGGCTGAGCGCGAGATGCTGACCGTTACGACTCTTCGCAACCATGTCGAGCCGTCAGGGGCATTCGCGGCCAGTACTGAGCCGAAATCCGGCAGCGAAAAAGTGGAGCAGCTCGGCTCTCGTACCATCAACGGGGTGGTAGCCGAAGGACGCCGGGTTACCAATTCCATCGCCGCCGGAGAGATCGGGAATGACCGCCCAATCGAAGTGGTTCGCGAGACCTGGTATTCCTCCGAGCTGCAGATCACGCTCATGAGCACCACCTCCGATCCTCGAATCGGCACCACTACCTATCAGGTCACGAATCTGCAGCGGGGCGAGCCGGCGCAATCGCTGTTCGAGGTTCCCGCCGAGTACACTACCGTGAAAGAAAACGGGAATGTGATGATGCGCGTCGAGCGCCGGAACAACACCAAGGAGTAGGGGCACTCTTCAGTTGCCCGTCTTGAATCGAACTTGGGGGCGCAGGGCCTTTGGCTTGCGCCCCTTTGAGTCTTTCCTCTCGGGTTTCGCGTGCAAGAGATCCCGGAGCGCATCGCGAAACAGGATGAAAGGCTCCTGTTTCTTACCCAGCCCGATGCGTCGCGCCAAGTACCACGCCGACCGATACCCAATCCCCAACAACTTCTGAAGTTCGCGCGTGCTGACGCTTTTTTCGCCGCCACACATGGTGTGGATCGCCAGCAACCACTTGTTCAGCGGAATGTGGCTGTCCGCGAAGATCGTCCCCATGGTTACCGTGAACTGCTTGCGGCAGGCTCCGCACTTCCACACGCCCTGGCGGGCATGCGTTCTGGTTTCGGGTCTGGGTTTAAGCCGATAGGCCGTGCCCAGGCTGCCGCAAAAGGTACAAACGGGGCCATCCGGCCACCGTTCCGCCTCCAGCAACTTGCGAGCGTGGTCGTGGTGCGCAAACTCGGGAGCTGTAAGATCTTCCGGCAAGTCTCCAGTAGGCGCTCAAAGGGTGGGTTTGTCAAGAGCATAAATAATGCAGATTCTGGTTGACGGTAAGCCGCCGCGTGGCTTATGATGGCCATTAAGCTGTTTTAGTACTATTGTTGGAATCCATCTGCTCAACGGAGCGTTTGCGCGCGTTGTTGTGTAGTTGATACTGTCGTCTGCTGTTTTTGGGCAGCGGATGAGTTGGGAGCAGTGTCTCTGCGCGCCTTCATTGTGAATTTTGCTTGGATGAGCAACGCTCTGGCGTTGCGGCCGTGTATCGAATGTGATCGATGGGATTTGAATCGAACCAGAGCCGCGACAGCGCCTTAGAGCACCCGCCCGTGGACTCCAACCTGACTAAAGCAATTGGCCCAGGTACCCCGCTAAGGCATAATTCCGGAGGCGAAACACCTACTTCATTTTAGCCCGTTCGACGATAGCTGTATTAGCAAAGCGACAATTCGGCACCTCGCGGCACTATGTAGCAATAAACAAAATTGCTGGGCGAGGTCCAAGCTGGAGCATCGTGATGCTGAGCGTGCTGGAACACGCGGAGAACTGTCGGAAGAGCTTAAGAGGAAAACAATGCATACGGGCAATTTGATAAAGAAGTGGATGATCGGGACACTCTTGGCGGCGCTGCCGGTGGCAGCTTTGAATGGCCAGTCGTACTACGCCTACGTGTCGAACGTCTCCGGAAACAACGTATCGGTGATCGACACCAACGCGCACGTGAAAATGGCCACCATCAACGTGCCCAATTTGCCGAGCGGCTTGGCGATGACGCCGGACGGAACGCTGGTCTTTGTAGCCTGCCAGCGCGGCAACAGCGTGGCCGTGATCAGCACGGCTTCCAATTTAGTGATCAACAATATCGCGGTGGGCACCACGCCGGTGCGTTTGGCCATCAGCCCCAATGGCGCGCAAGTGTATGTGGTCGACAAGGGTTCCAATGACGTCGCCGTTATCGACGTCGCATCCCAGACGCTGCTCGGCACGGTCCCGGTTGGCAGCAGCCCCACCTCGGTGGCTTTCAGTCCGGACGGCAGCCGCGCGTACGTGACCAACCTGTACGATTCCACAGTGACCGTAGTCGCCACGGCCTCCAGAACCGTATTGAACACATTCGGCGCCGGCGCTGGACCCAGCGGCGTGACAGTGCTGCCGAATGGCACCGTCTATGTTTCCAATCAATCGTCGGGCAGCGTTACCGTGCATGATGCCTCCGGCAACCTCCTGAACACGGTGAATGGGTTTACTTCTCCCAATTCAGCCGCGGCCGCCCCGAACGGGACGCGCGTTTTTGTTACCAATGGCAACTCTAAATCGGTGAGCATAATTGACACGGGTTCGAACACGATCATCTCTACCCTGTTAACCGGAACCATTCCGACGTCGGTGGCGGTCAGCTCCGATAGCGCCCGCGCCTATGTAGTCAACGAATACTCATTCACGTTGTCGCAGATTGACGTGGCCAGCGCCTCACTGATGAATACGCAGGCCAGCATCGGCGTGTATCCTTTTGGCATCGCGCTGCAGCCGCCGGCCGGCGGGCCTCCGCCGCCTCCTCCGCCGCAATGCACTTTCTCGCTCTCGCAGAACGCCGCTTCCTTTAGCTCCGCGGGCGGGACCGGCAGCGTGAACCTCACAGCGTCGGCCGGCTGCAGCGCTTGGACCGCGACCAGCAACGCCCCCTGGGCCCAGATTACTGGCGGCGCCAGCGGAACCGGCAACGGAACCATATCGTTCTCAGTCAGCTCGAATGGCAGCAGCGTGGGCCTCAGCGGCACTCTCACCATTGCGGGACAGACTTTCACCATCACGGTGGCGGGCGTCCCCTGCAGCTATAACCTGTCTTCCAGCTCTAATTCCTTCACCGCCGCGGGCGGATCGGGCAGCGTGAACGTGACCGCGCCCACCGGCTGCGCCTGGAGCGCTTCCAGTAACCAGGCTTGGTCCAACATCACGGGCGGCGCCAGTGGCAGCGGCAACGGAACCGTCAGCTATTCGGTAAACGCCAACCAAGGCTCCGCGGGGCTTAGTGGCTCGCTGACCATAGCCGGACACGCTTTCACCATCACGGAATCCGGCGTAGCATGCAGCTTCTCGCTCTCGTCGAGCTCCAATTCCTTCGGTTCTACGGGCGGCGCTGGCAGCGTCAACGTCACCGCGACTTCCGGATGCGGGTGGAGCGCGAGCAGCAATCAGGCCTGGTCGCAGATCACGGGCGGGGCCAGTGGCAGCGGGAACGGCACCGTCACCTATTCGGTCAACGCGAACAACGGCGCGTCCGGGCTCACTGGATCCTTGACCATCGCCGGGCAGACTTTCACAATCACTGAAGCGGGTCTCCTCTGCTCGTACGCTCTGTCGGCGAACTCCGTTTCCCTCAGCTCGTCCGCCGGCGGCGGGTCGGTGAATCTAACTACCTCCGGCGGCTGCGGCTGGACTGGCACGTCGGATTCGGCGTGGCTCACTATCACCGTGGGCTTCTCCGGTAGCGGCAATGGCACCATCACCTACTCGGTAAGCTCCAATCCGGGTACTGGTCCTCGAACCGGCAATCTCACTCTAGGCGGACAAAACTTCGCCGTCACCCAGGCTGGCCAGGCCTTTGTTCCGATCCGCTTCCACTGCGGCGGTGCGCAGGTTACCGATTCGAGCGGCCACGTGTTCGCGGCTGATAACGCCATGAACTACAGCGTTACGAACAACACCATTCTTAGCACCACCACTCCCGCGTTGTATCAAACCGACGCGTGGTCCACGGGAACTCTGCAGTATCAGTACACGGTTCCCAACGGGTCGTTCACCGTGAAGCTCCACTTCGCGGAGTTCTATCTGATGCAAGCCGGCAAGCGTGTATTCAATATCGTGGTCAACGGAGTCACGAACAACGCCAACTTCGATATTCTGGCCCTCACCAGTCCCAATACTGCCTACGATGTCACCATCCCGGTAGTAGTCAGTAACGGCCAGATCACGATTCAGCTAGTGCCCGTCACGGGCACCGCCAAACTCAACGCTCTCGAGATCTACTAAGATCCGGAGCCGTTCCTGATTCCTCGCAGCCGCGAACACTAGTTCGCGGCTGTTTTTTCTGTAGGGCGGCCCCCCTGGGCCGCG
>JAYTVY010000429.1:0-3998 GCA_043743755.1 Bryobacterales bacterium
GCCATTGCAGCGCGGTTTCCATGTAGGCGCGCATTTGATCGGGGGTGAGGATCTGGGCGACGGTCCAGCGCCACAGTTCGGGATCGAGTCCGATGTCGCACAAGGCGGAATGATGTTCGAGAGACAGAGGCTCGAGCCGGACATGCTTGCCGGATAAGGTCACTGGTTCGATTTGCATGGCTTGCAATCCAATTTTAACTTGACGGGCGCGGTGACTTAGAATCTTGAAGGTGGGACAGCAATTTTCTCTAAGCAGGCGCGGGTTCGGGGCAGCCGCGATTTTTGGCCTCGCGGCGGCGGCCCAGCCGGACCCGCGGACCGCGATCATACGGCCGCGTGCGCTCAAGCCGGGCGATACCGTGGGGCTGATCACGCCTTCCACTTTCGTCTCCGATCCGGACACATTGGCGCTAGCGCAGCGTACCGTCGACTATTTCCAATTGAAAGCAAAATGGGGAAAAAATGTTCGGAGGCGCGCCGGCTATCTGGGAGGATCCATCGAAGAGCGACTGGAGGATTTACATGCCATGTTTCGCGATCCCGAGGTGGCGGCGGTGTTCGCGATCCGCGGCGGGTACGGCTCGGCGCAACTGCTCGACCGCATCGACTACAACCTGATTCGCACGCACCCAAAGATCTTCGCCGGCTTCAGCGATATCACGGCGCTGCATCTGGCCATTCATCAGAAGACCGGACTGGTGACATTTCACGGACCGGTGGTACTGTCGCGCTTCACCGATTTCACGCTGCAGCATTTCCGGGCGGCGCTGTTCGACACCAGGCCGATTGGCGCGCTGACGAATCCGGCGGATAGCAACGCGCTGCGGCCTGCGCACACGCTACGCACGGTCCGGGCGGGGAAGGCTCGGGGACGCTTGATTGGGGGCAACCTCACACTGATCTCCACAACGCTGGGGACGCCGTGGGAGATCGATACGCGGGGGCGGATTCTGTTCGTTGAGGACGTTGGCGAGGAGCCATACCGGATCGACAGAATGCTCACGCAGCTTCGGCTTGCCGGCAAGCTGCAGGCGGCCGCGGGCATCGTTTTCGGCGAGTGCTCGGATTGCGGGCCGCGGGATTATCAGCCATCCTTCACCAACACGTTCACGCTGGGGGAGATAATCGACCAGATCCTGAGCCCGCTAAATATACCGGTGCTTTCAGGCCTCACCATCGGCCACACCGGCGACCAACTCACGGTACCCGAAGGCGTGCTGGCCACCCTGGACGCCGACCGCCAGCAACTCATCCTTGAAGAGCCCGCCCTTACCTGACCATGCAACGATTCCTGCTTTTTCTCGGCATTGCTTGCGCGCTGGCCGCGCAGCAGAACGAACCGAAGACGATTCCGCTCTGGCCGGGAGCAGCGCCCGGCGCACTCGGGACGGAGGATCGGGATATCCCGACGCTGAGCATTTATCTGCCGCCGCCGAATCAGGCGACGGGCGCCGCGGTGGTGATTTGTCCGGGGGGCGGGTATGGCGCGCTGGCGCTCAACCATGAAGGGCGGCAGATCGCCAACTGGCTGAACTCGCTGGGCGTGGCCGCGTTTGTATTGAAGTACAGGCTGGGGCCTCGTTATCGCCATCCCATCGAACTGGGCGACGCGCAACGCTCAATCCGGATAGCGCGCGCGCAAGCGGCCGAGTGGGGCGTGGATCCGGCGCGAGTTGGGATCTGGGGATTTTCAGCGGGCGGGCATCTGGCTTCTACGGCGTCGACGCACTTCGACGAGGGGAATGGCAACGCGTCAGACCTGATAGACCGCGCGGGGTCGCGCCCGGATTTTGCGATTCTGGCGTATCCGGTGATTACGTTCAATGCCCCGCATGTCCACGCAGGGTCACGGCGGAATTTGCTGGGGGATAGTCCGGATCCAAAGCTGGTGGAGAACCTGTCGAATGATCTGCAGGTGACGTCCAGGACGCCGCCCACATTTTTGTTTCATACGAACGAGGACAAGGCGGTCCCGGTGGAGAACAGCGTGCTGTATTTCATG
This sequence comes from Bryobacterales bacterium, assembly GCA_043743755.1. Taxonomy (GTDB): domain Bacteria; phylum Acidobacteriota; class Terriglobia; order Bryobacterales; family Bryobacteraceae; genus JALYHQ01. Next base: position 2,003 of record JAYTVY010000429.1, read on the forward strand.
GCGCTGAGGAAGGCGGGCGTGCCGGCGGAGATGCACATCTTCGAGCACGGACCGCATGGAGTGGGTCTCGCGATGAGCGATCCGGCGCTGTCGGAGTGGCCGGGGCTGCTGGTGAATTGGATGCGGGGGCAAGGGCTGTTGCGGAGGAAGTAGGATCACGTCAAGGCTGAAGGGTGAGGAGGCGGCGGATGCCTTCGTGGAACACGGATTCCGGCGTCAGGAGGCTCACGATCAGGAATGCCTCGCTTTCGAAGTCGAAGAAGAAGCCGGGTTGTACCAGCACGTCCTGTTGCTCCAGAAGGCTCAGCACCCATTCCTCTTCAGTGCGCACGCGCGGGGCCTGGATGACGGCATACCAGCCGCCTTCGGCTGGCAGCACGCGGAACGGGCACTCGCGGCCGATTGATGCCGACAGGAAATCCCGGTTTGACCGCACGCGAGCCTGGATGGACCGTTGAATCGGACCCCTCAGCTCGAGCAAACGCGCCGCGGCGCATTGCACGGGACCGCCGACCGAGAGGTACGTGTCGGCGATCAGCTCCAGATTCTCAAGCGCGGGCTTGCGCAGAGCATCCGGGCCGCTCGCGACAATCCAGCCCAGCTTTAATTGAGGAAGGCCCGCTACCTTGGACAACCCACTGAGCGAGAATGCCAGAGCCTCGTGTTCATCCGCGAGCGAGTGAACGCGATCAGGGTCTTCCGCGAAGGCGTAATCGGCGAATACTTCATCGCAGACGATCGCGATTCCGCGTTCGGCGCAGAAGCGCGACAAGCGGCTACGCTCTTCGCGTTTCAGGAATGTGCCGGTGGGGTTGTTGGGATTTACCACTATCACAGCGCGTGTGCTTGAGCCCGCCTGCGCCTCCAGGGACGAGAAATCGATGTGCCATCCGTCGTCGTACGCGAGGCGGTAATGGCGCACGCTGACGTTTTCGAGCGCGGCGAGAAAGTCGAAAAGGGGATACGAAGGGCGGGGGATCAGGATTTCTTCGCCAGGATTAGCGAGCAGCTTAAACAAGTATCCGTAGGCTTCGCTGGTGCTCGCGGTGAGGATGATCCGGCCGGGATCCACGTGGGGAGTGCAGTACGCCGCGACGGCCTCGCGGGCTGCCTGGAGGCCCGCTGGATTCGGATCGTAGATGAGGGATCGTGGATCGGCGAGCGCAGCGGCGATGGCTTCGGTGGGATACGCGAGGCACGCGCGGGTGGGATTAGATTCGGTGAGATCCAGGATTTCTGAGCCCGCCGCGCGTTTGCGGCTGAGCAATGTGGTCAGCAGATTGGTATGAGACTGCCAAGGGAGGCGGGAGGAGAACATATGGGGCGCCGGTCAACGCGGATTCACGCCGCGTCACTGAACGCGGGGCTTCAGGGTGCGTTCGAAAAGGGCGAAGATGCGTTTGTATTCGTCGGCCCAACTGGTGGGCTGGACAAAGCCGTGATTTTCCACGGGATACACGGCGAGATCCCAGTTGGTTTTGCGGAGCTCGATGAGTCTTTGCACCAAACGCACAGTGTCCTGAAAATGGACGTTGGTATCCACCATGCCGTGGCAAATCAGCAACGAGCCTTTGAGGCCGTTGGCGAAATAGATGGGGGACGATTGCTTGTACGCTTCGGTGTCTTTTTGCGGGAGATTCAGGATGGCGCCGGTGTATTCGTGGTTGTAGTGCGACCAATCCGTTACCGGGCGCAAAGCGGCGCCGGCCGCGAACACATCCGGCTCCTTGAACATGGCCATCAGCGTAATGAAGCCGCCGTAACTTCCGCCATAGAGTCCGATGCGCCGCGGATCGACATGCTGCTGGGCCACCAGCCAGCGGGCAGCGTCCACTTCATCGTCGAGATCCTTGCCGCCCATATGCCGGTAGATTCCGGTGCGCCAGTCGCGGCCGTAGCCGGCCGAGCCGCGATAATCCACGTCAAGAACGACGTATCCGTGTTCCATCAAGAAATGGTGGAACAGATACTCGTGAGTATAGGTGGACCACCAGCG
>JAYTVY010000430.1:0-6243 GCA_043743755.1 Bryobacterales bacterium
CCTGACGGTTAACGTCACTGCCGGCGGTGGCCAGGAGATCGGTTATGTCGACATGGCGGGCGACGCGCAAGGCGGTTCCACCGTATCGCAAACCGGCACACTCTACGTGCGCGGATGGGCCGCCGATACCGCGGCCGGCGCACCGGTCCAAACGGTAACGGTGTTCCTCGACGGAAACAGCATCGGAACCGCGACTCTCGGCGGCGCGCGCCCCGATGTCGCGCAAGCCTTCAGCCGAAGTGATTACACCAGCAGCGGCTGGAGCCTTCAGATCTCCGCTGCAAATCTAAGCACCGGCCAGCACTCCATCACGGCCGCCGCCGCCGGATCGTCTGGCGCCGGTCCGTTGCTGCGAACCCTCACCATCAACGTCACGCCCTGACTATTTCTGCAAGTCGCAGTGCGTCCCGAAGAAAGTGCCGCCGTCGGTGTTCAATCCAACCGAAGGGCCGGCCAGAAGCTTGGAGGTGTATCCGGCCAGCGGTCCAGTTTCGTAGACGATCTTGCGCGAGGCTTCGACGTGGAACCGTCCCCGCTGGCCGGCCCATTCGTACGAATTCGCGCTTAGAATCTTCAAGTCCATGAACGTGTACTGGTTCGGGTTGCCGGCGTAGCACGCGTACTTGCCGGCCACCAGCTTGTCATTCGTTTCGGCGCTGGCGCCCTCGTCGCGAAGCATCCAAAAGATGGAGGCCTTCTCCTTGCCTGAATCCAGGAGCACGATGCACAGAGTGCCCTCGGAAACTCGGAGGATCTTCCCCTTGTCGCCCATGTTGTTGGTCACCCGTTTGCCGGGGACGCATTCCTTGACCGACTTGAAGTTTTCAGCGGCAGCGGTTGGAGCGCTTCCAATGAACGCCGCTGCGGGCAACAGAATTGAAAGTACCCAGAATCTATCCATCTATTCTCCTTTCAGTGTGGCTACATGAATCGTGAAACCAGCAGGAAAGCGCCCCCCACGGCGATGGCGTCTTCGAACAGCGCAACCGCCAGATCGGGAGCGTTTAGCGCCTTCCGGAGGCGAACGCGCGCCTCATAACCGCCGAAGGTGCCGGCCACCGCGCCCAGGCCGCCGAGCAACGCTCCCAGGAACATCGAATCTCCGGCCGAGGAGCACAACGCGGCGCCTGCTAACGCCCCCATCACGATCCGGAAGATGAAGGATGGAGGAGCTTTGCGGCTCGGAGTCTTGGGCAGCTTGTCATTGATCAGCTCGCCAATCGCGAGCACGCTGAAGACAATCGCCGCTACCAGCGATCCCATGAAGTGCAGCGGCGACAGATCCAGATTGATCCACCGCCAGTGAGCCGCCCAGCAGATTGCAGCCACCGGCGTAAGCGCGCGGAGCCCGGTGATCACACCCAGAAAGAACGCGAGGACGAGCACGGAGCTAGAGTCCATAGCTACATAGTGTAGCCTGGCTGGTCAAGCCCGATGCGCGGGATCAGCCCAGATTTTAGACGCCGCCGACCGGCCCAGCGGAATCGCTTTACCCGCGATGTCCAGGGTCAGCGTCTCGTCGTAATTGCGGGCCAGCACACGGACTCCCGCGCCGGGATGGATGCCGATGTTGTTGAGGTACTCGAGCAGCCTCCGGTCGCGCTCGAACACGCTGACCACCGTCGCCGCGGCCCCGGACGGCACTTCATCCAGGGGAATCAGCCCCCGCTTGCGGCGGTCCTGCGGAGTATCGCGCTCCACGCGATTGCCGTGCGGGCAGGCCTCGCCGGTCCCTAGCTTGTCGATCAGCAGGCGTTCGAAATCGGCCGATACGGCATGCTCCAGCTGCTCGGCTTCGTCATGCACCTGCACCCACTCCATCCCGAACACCTCGGTGAGCATCCGCTCAATCAGGTGGTGCCGGTAAAGCAGCCGATTCGCGATTTCGCGGCCCGCGGGCGTCAGTGCGATCTGGCCTTCTTTGCCTACCTTGATCAGCGAATCGCGCTTCAGCCGCTTGATGGCCATGGTGACAGCGGGCGGCGTCACGTTCAGCCAGCGGGCCAGCGTCGCGGCGATCACCGTTTCCCCCTCGCTCTCGGCTTCAGCGATGGTCTTGAGGTAGTTTTCCTTCGAAATGGTGATTTTCAAGGCCAAACCGAATTGTAACGCGCCCCTGGGGCTTGGTATGCTCTGGTTAATCATGATTCACTCACGAAAGCTCCGCTGGCTGCTTTCGGTGACGGCCCTGGCCGTCCCGCTGCTGCTTCTTGCCGATGAGAAGTTGGACCTGGGGATTGTCTATCGCATCAAGTCCGAAGCCTTCCAGAATTCGAAGGTCATGGACCACATGTTTTATTTGACCGACGTGCACGGTCCCAGGCTCACCGGATCGCCGGGTTACAAGGAAGCCGCCGACTGGGTGGTGTCGCGCCTGAAGGAATACGGGCTTTCGAACGTAGCGGAAGAAAAGTGGGGACCGTTCGGCCGCGGCTGGCGCAACAAGCGCTTTGAAGCGCACTTGCTGGAGCCTCAGTACGCGCCGATTATCGGCTTTCCCACGGCGTGGACCGAATCCACCGCCGGCCCCGTGATCGGCGAGCCAATGATGGCGCCCATGACCAAGGAAGCCGACTTCGAAAAATACAAAGGCAAAATCCGCGGCAAGATCCTGATGATGCAGGCCATGAAGCCGCTGGAGATGGAAATGAAGGCGGCGGGCCGCCGTTATACCGATGCGGAGCTGGCCGAGGAAGCTCTGGCGGAAACTCCGGGCGGACGTCTCGGAGGCCCGGCGCGGCTCGGCCCCGATGGCCAGCCCATGACCCCGGAGGAGCGGCGCAAGCTGTTCGAGGAACGGCGCAAGTTCCAGGACGCGCTCTCGAAGTTTCTCAAGGACGAAGGCGTGGCGCTGGTCATTTCCACCGGCTACCAGGGTGACGGCGGTACCATCTTCGCCTCTAGCGGCGGCTCTTATGATCCCAAAAAACTGGTGGGTCCGCCCTCGGCCGCCATCACTCCCGAGCACTATAACCGCATCGCGCGGCTGCTGGCGCACAAGATCCCGGTCAAGGTGGAGTTCAACATCCAGAATGAGCTGAATGACGATGCCAAGGAATCGATGAACGTGGTGGCGGAAATCCCGGGCCATTCAAAAAAGGACGAGATCGTGATGCTGGGCGCGCATCTGGATTCCTGGCACGGCGGCACCGGCGCCACCGATAACGCCGCGGGTTCGGCCGTGATGATGGAGGCAATCCGTATTCTGAAGACGCTGGATCTCAAGATGGACCGCACGGTTCGCCTGGGCCTGTGGGGAGGCGAAGAGGAAGGCCTGCTGGGGTCCAAGGCTTACGTGAAGGATCACTTTGGCGATCCCGAAACCATGAAGCTGGGCTCCGAGCACAGCAAGCTTGCGGGCTATTTCAACTATGACAATGGCACCGGCAAGATCCGCGGAATCTATTTGCAGGGCAATGACATGGTGCGGCCGATTTTTGAAGAATGGCTGAAGCCGTGGCACGATATGGGCGCCACCACCATCAGCGTTCGCAATACCGGCGGCACAGACCATCAGAGCTATGATGCAGTGGGCCTGCCGGGCTTCCAGTTCATTCAGGACCCCATGGAATACGGCACTCGTACTCACCACTCCAACATGGATGTGTATGACCGCATCCAGGCGGCCGATTTGATGCAAGCGTCGGCGATCATAGCGGATTTCGTGTACAACACGGCCAATCGCGCTGAGATGCTGCCCCGCAAGCCGCTGCCCAAGGCGCGGCCGGCCAGGCGCGAGGGCGGTCCGGACGCGGCATCCGGGCAATAGCTGTCGATTTCCAGTCCTTCGCGCGTCGTACCAGTGAAGGAGAAAGAAACGTGCAATATCTGTTGCTGATTTACGAAGACGAGAAGCGCTTCCTGCATGGGTTTTCGGAAGGCGAAATGGGCGAGTATCAGGCCTTTGGAAAGGAATTCGGCCCAGCCATCAAGGGCGGCAATGCATTGCAGCCCACTACCACGGCCTCATCGGTTCGCGTGCGCGACGGCAAGAAGGTCACCACCGACGGCCCCTTCGCCGAAACCAAGGAACAACTGGGCGGTTATTATCTGGTGGAAGCCGCCACGCCTGAAGAGGCCGCGGCAATGGCCGCGAAGATTCCCGCCGCGCGTTTCGGCTGTGTGGAAGTGCGCCCCATTCTGACCTTTTCGTAGTGGGGCAGTTAATAAACTGAGAGAGGGCCGATTAACAATCGGCCCTCTCGCAATAACAGAGCAGGCCGACCGCTGGTCAGCCCGCCCCACTGCTTATTGTTTTACTAGCTTGTCCCGCTGTTCGCGCAGGACTGCCTTGCGGCTGAGCTTGATTTTGTTGCCTTCCAGCGCCAAAACCTTGACCATGATCTGGTCGCCCTCTTTCAGCTCATCGCGGACCGCTTTGATCCGGTTCTCCGAAATCTCGCTGATGTGCAGCAGACCATCGGTACCGGGGAAGATCTCGACGAACGCGCCGAACTCGACGATCCGGACCACCTTGCCCAGATAAGTCTTGCCGGGCTCCGCCACCGCGCCGATGTCGGTGACGCGCTGAATCGCCTTCTTGGCCGATTCGCCGTCGGAAGCGAAGATATTCACCGTGCCGTCGTCCTGGACGTCGATCTTGACTCCGGTTTCGTCGACGATACTGCGGATCATCTTGCCGCCGGGACCGATCAGCTCACGGATCTTATCGGTGGGAATGGTTAGCGTGTAAATGCGCGGCGCGTACTTCGACATTTCCGCGCGGCTGGAGGGCAGGACGGCGATCATCTTGTCCAGGATGAACAGCCGCGCCTTGCGGGCCTGTTCCAGAGCCTCTTTCATGATCTCGTGCGTTACGTTGGGCACCTTAATATCCATTTGCAGCGCCGTGATGCCGTCACGCGATCCGGCCACCTTGAAGTCCATGTCGCCGTAATGATCTTCGGCGCCGGCGATGTCGGTGAGGATGGCGTAGGCGTCCTCTTCCTTCACCAGGCCCATGGCGATACCGGCCACCGGAGCCGAGATAGGCACACCGGCGTCCATCAGCGCGAGCGTCGCGCCGCAGACCGTGGCCATCGAGCTGGAGCCGTTGGACTCCAGAATGTCGCTCACCACACGCATGGTGTAGGGGAACTGCTTGTCATCCGGGATCACGGCTGCAAGCGAACGCTCGGCCAGCACTCCGTGACCGATTTCGCGGCGGCCCGCGCCGCGCATGAATCCCACTTCGCCCACGCTGAACGGGGGGAAGTTGTAATGCAGCATGAAGCGCTTGGAGGTCATGGCCGGATCGAACATCTCGATCCGTTGTTCGTCGTCCTTGGTGCCCAGGGTGGCCGTAACCAGCGCCTGAGTTTCGCCGCGGGTGAACAGCGCCGAACCGTGAGTACGCGGCAGCACGCCCGCCTCGATGTCGATATTGCGGATTTCGTCAAAAGCGCGGCCATCCGGACGCCGGCGCTTCTTCAACATTTCGTCGCGGAAGATGCGTTCCTTCAACTGATCGAACAGCTCCCCGGCTTCCGCCTTCTTCTCTTCGCCGGCCAGTTCCTGGGCTTTCTTCTTGACGGCCTTGATGCGCTGGTAGCTTTCCAGCTTGGGATACTTCTTGGTGTCCATCGCGTCGGCGAGGTCGGCGCGCAGGGTGGTCTCGAACTGGGTGTACAGCTCCTGGTTCGGAACCGGCGGATCAAACTCGCGCTTGGTCTTGCCGCACTTGGCCACCAGCTCGCGGATGCCCGCGGCGATCTTCTTGCAGCAACTGTGGCCGTACTCGATGGCGTCCAGCACCTCGGCTTCCGTGGCCTGTTGTCCGGCCGCTTCCACCATGACGATGCCGCCTTCGGTACCGGCGACGATGATGTTCACCTTGGCTTCGCGAATCTCTTCATAGGTGGGATTCACCACCAGCTTGCCCTTCACCTGCGAGATGCGCACACCGCCCAATACCGCGTGAAACGGAACATCGGAAATGGCCAGCGCCGCGCCCGCGCCCGTGATGGCCAGCACCGCGGGATCGTTCTCAGGATCGGCCGAGAGCACCATGGCGATTACCTGGGTCTCATTCGAATACCCGCTGGGGAACAATGGCCGGATGGGCCGGTCAATCAAACGACTGGTGAGGACTTCCTTCTCCGAAGGACGCCCCTCGCGCTTGATGAAGCCGCCGGGGAACTTGCCCGCGGCATATGTATACTCGCGGTAATCCACCGTGAGGGGGAAGAACATAGCGCCCGGCTTGGGCTCTTCGTTCGAACAGGCGGTGACCAGCACCACCGA
>JAYTVY010000431.1:0-6376 GCA_043743755.1 Bryobacterales bacterium
CGCTGCGGCGCGTGGAATCGCTGCTGCCCCAGGAAGTTTTGCGGCAGGTGCCCGAGGTGCTGCGGACCGGCATCGCTCAAATTGGAATCCTGGGCCACACCGAACCGCCGTCGGCCCGGCGGCTTCGCGTGGGTATTCAAGTAGTCCGCAATTGGGATGAAGTAGCCGACCCGGAAGCGCTGCTCACCATTGAGGATCTGACGGACCTGGACACAACGCAGGCTCCGGCCGCGGAGGCGCACGAAGATACGGCCGCCGGCTTGCCTGCAGCCGCGCTGCTAGACCATTTGGATGCAGTGGTTTGGGCCGTGGAGCTGCCTTCATTTGGGTTCGTTTTTGCGAGTCGCCAAGCCGCCGATCTGTCAGGCTATCCGGTGGAGCACTGGCTCAACACTCCCGGCTTCTTCCACCACCGCATTCACCCCGAGGATCGCGACTCGGTGCTCGCCGGCATCGAACGCGCCATCGAACAGCGCGCCGACCACGCCGCTGAATTCCGCGTCCGCACCGCGGATGGCCGCGTGCGCTGGGTTCGTGAGAGTATGCGCTTGCTGCCCGGCCCGGATGGCCGGCCCGGACACCTGCTGGGCATCACCGCCGATATTACCGAGCGGCGGGCGCTGGAAGATCAACTGGTGCAGACCGAACGCATCGACGCCATCTCGCGGCTGGCCGCGCGCATGGCGCACGATCTGAACAATCTGTTGATGATCGTCAACGGATACGGCGAGGAGCTGCTGCGATCGCCGGGCGTTTCAGGACCGCAGCGGGCCGATCTGCAGGAGATTCTGCAAGCAACCGGCCGCGTGGGAACGCTCTCCGCGCGTCTGGTGGAGTTCACTAAGCCGCGATCCGTCGCGCCGTCGAGCGTCGATTTGGCGAAGCTGCTGCCTGAGTGGGAGAGCGCGTTGCGCGAGCAGCTTGGTCCTGGAATCGATTTGCAGGTGCTGCATCCGGATCATCCGGTGCCGGCGCGCGCGGCCGCGGCGCAGCTAGGCGGCCTGGTGGCGCTGCTGGCGGGCCACGCGCATGCTTCCATGCAGGGGTCCGGACGCATGCTGCTGAGCGCCTCCACCATGGAGATCGCCGAAGACCTGCGCCGTCCCATGCAAGGCCTGCCCGTGGGTGTGTATGGCGTGATCGCGCTGGAACACAGCGGCTCTCCGCTGCCCTCCACTGCCGCGCATGCGCTGCTCGAGGATTTTCTTCCGCGCAAGGATGAAGGCGAACTCGCCCTGTGGCAAGCCTACGCCCTGCTGCGGCAATCGGGGGGCGACTTGCGGCTCACCGGCGGCGAGTATCGAGTGTACCTTCCGCTTTCGGAAACCGCGATTGGGGAACCTGCGCCGCCGCTTGAAGTAGATCTGGATGCAGCCGTGGAAGCGCCGTCGCCAACCATCCTGGTGGCCGAGGACGAGCCCGGCATTCGCGCGCTGGTGCGCAAGATCCTGCGCCGGCAAGGCTACCAGGTGCTGGAGGCCGCCGACGGCGAGGAAGCCCTGCGCATCATCCACGACCACAGCGGCGCCATCCATCTGCTGATCACCGATGTCATGATGCCCGGTCTGGGCGGACCCGGCCTCGCAAGCCAGCTCCGGGAGCAGCGTCCCGATACGAAGCTGTTATTCATCTCCGGCTACACCGGCGAAGCCCCGCTGCACACCGGCGATCTACCCGAGGGAACGGCGTTTCTGCAAAAGCCCTTCACTCTGGGTTCATTGCTGGACCGCGTAAAAGAATTGCTTAAGTAAGTTCATTTCGGCGACGCCGCGTGCACCAGCGCGCGATTGTACATCGAGCTGTAGCGCAGTTGCTGCGCAACATAATCCCTGGGGTAAGAGATCTCCACCGACCGCACTTCGCCGCGCGGGCCAAGCGTCGCATCCAGCGCCGGATTGATGCCCGCCCAATAAACCGGCAGGTCCAGCTTCTTGTAACGCGCCACCACTTCATCCCGCACGGCCGGCTCGAAATGCACGCCGTAAGCTTCAATGAGGGCCTTGATGGCGTCGTAGTCGCCTTCGGCTTTGATCCGCATCAGCTCGGCCAGCAGCAGACCCACGCCTTTGCGCATCTTTTCAAAATCGGTGACCGTAATGTAATGCTTCCCGCCGCGATCCTTGCGCTCGATTCCTCCGGTCTTGTCGATGATGTAATTGACAATCAGCTGCCGGTCGCGCTGGTGGTCCTCTTCGATGGTGTCGCCTTTGGGAATGCGGCGCAGCTGCGTCAGCGCGGCGCGAGCCGCTGAATAGTACATCGCCTTGGCCACATCCGGATTGGAGATGAGCCCCAGCTCGGCCAGCTTGGGATCCCACACGTTCCATAGGGCCATCAAATCGGCGCGGGCCTCTTCAAGCGTCGAGTAATACTGCTTGAGATAATAAGCCGGGTCGTGCGTCAGCTTCGGATTCAGCTTACCCGACCCGTGCCCGATAATCTCATGCATGGCGACCAGCAGATCGTCAGCCTCGCCGCCGTATTTTTTTCCGGCCTCGGCCTCTTCGGGCGTCCACGCGAACTCGGCCAGTGCGGTAATTCCGCCCGCGCGGCTCAGCGCACGGCTGCTGCCGGTAAACAAAAAGCTCTTGCTGCCGTACTTCTCATGAATCTCATTTTCGTTGGGCAGGTTGTCGCCGACGGTGGTGACATGGAAGTCGCCGGTTTCCACTACCGTCTCGACGGCCTTGGCCAGCGGAGGGCGCACGCCTTGCATCTTGTATTGCGATGCCCAGGGCGCCCGGTCCTCAAAATACTGGGCGTTGCCGCCGATCTTTAGCATCAGCGAATTCAGGCGCTCATCGGTGATGCTGACAAAACTCTGCGCCGTGCCTTTGGCGCCGCGCGCATCGCGATAGACCTCGATAAACCCGTTGGCGAAATCCACTCGCGCGTTGTTGCGCACCCAGTCTATGCCGAATGCGATCCAGTCCGACGGCTCACCGGTCTGGAAATAACGGATCAGATCGCGGATCACTTTGGCCTGATCGGATTCGGCCGCCGCGGCCGCCTTTTCCAGGTATCCGTTCGCCTTCGCCAGGTACTCGGCGTACAGCCCCGCTGGGATGCGGCGATCCGGCGTCCCCGCGCGATAGACCTGCTCCTCAATGCGCCCATCGATCTTGGCGACTCGCGAATTCAGGGGATGCTTTTCGGCGAAGTGGAGCAGCTCCGCGGCGGTGACTCCAAGATAGAAGTTGTTTGAGCTGGCTTGAATGATATCCATGCCACCGCGCGGAGTCTTGGAGGTGATCATGGACTCGAAATCGGCGTCGAAAAGGGACGGCCGGAGATCGTCCAGCTCCTTGAGCAGCGTCCGCTCATCCGCATACCAGGCGCTTCCACCGCGGTGATAAGCGCCGCGCGACGCTTCTTTCAACTCGCCAAAGGAGAACTCGGGCAGGAACTTCTGCGCGGTGTTCTCATTGTGATTGCCGCGATTGGCCCAGAACAGCTTGGTAAACGCCAGGATCTTCGGCGGAGCGGCGGGCTGGGCCACAATCATCTCCAGCAGATGTTTCTGCCGCAGCCCGAAGCGCGAGAGCTGATCGTAGAAGATGGGGTCGATAGCGATTGACGCCTCGCTCAGCCAGTAGGCCAACTCGCGTTCCTTGAGGCTTAGCTTCTGGAAACTGGCGGCTTCCACTTGCAGGAACCCGGTAGTGCCCACGCGATCCACCAGCGGGTCGCGATCGGCCTGAGCGGCGGCGAGAGTGCACAGAGCGAAGAGAAAGAGGATGCGCTTCAGCGTAGTCATCTACTCAAGTGTAAGTCGAGAGCGCGGCCTTACTCCGACCGGAGGGCCTGCATCACGTCCACTCGGGCCGCACGGGCGGCGGGGATCACCGACGCGATCACGGCCGCAAGCAGCAGCACGAAAGCCGCACCAGCCGCGGGCAGCAGGCTGGGCATTTTCAGATCTCCCAGAACCGTGCCCGCCACTTGCGCCAGCCCATACCCGCAGGCGACTCCAACTGCAAGTCCCCCGAGGGCCATCGCCGCGCCTTCGGCGATCACGCGCAGCAGCAGATGCCGCGGCTGCGATCCAATGGCCAAACGTATGCCAAATTCGCGCGTGCGTCCGCTGACGGAGAACGCGAGCACGCCCGCAACGCCCACCACCGCAATCAGCAGCGCCACGCCCGCGAAAACGCCGAAGACGATTGCATTCAGCCGATCCGATGAGAGCACCGCGGCGCGGACATCCTGGAGCGTCGCAGCGCGTTCCACGGGCTGGTCCGGGGACATATTGCGCATCAGGCGCGCAATGGGGTTTACCAAAGTATATGGATTTGAGCGCGTATGGACAAACAGACGCCCCCCTCCGATTAGCGTCTCTTGATCGAAAGGCCGGTATACAGTCATGGCCGGCTTGGGAACGATGTTTATGTCGTCCACGTCCGGCACGACGCCGATAACGCGCACCGGCTCGGCGCTTATCACCGGGACCACTTTCAGGATCGGGTCAGTCCACATCAGATGATGATTCAGCGCATCGCCCTTGGGGAACATCTGAAGCGCGAGGCTCTGGCTCACGATGGCCACCCGCTCGCCGCTTTCGCGGTCGCCATCGTTGAAGTCGCGCCCGTCGATGACCGGCAAGCCCAAGGTTGCGAAAAATCCGGGTGTCACCACCCGCACCCGGGCGCGGTGATGTTCCTCGGACGGCGCCGGAACGTGTCCATCGGTTCCGAATTCCAGCGCGAAGGTATTATCGCCATCGCGCCACGGAACCACCGTGCCTACCGCCACGTTCTGAACGCCGGGCATTTCACGGATTTGCCGCGCCGCTTCCCGGTAAAAATCCACGATCTGCCGGGGCGTTTTCCCGTTATGCATAACGGGCACGTCCACGGCGAGCACGTTGTGGATATCGAAGGGAGTTCGGGCGGCCTCCAGCGAAAGGAGCGTTTTGACAAACGCGCCGGCCGACGCCACCAGCACAAACGAGGCAGCGATCTGAACCACCGCGAAGATTCTCAATTTCCGATTCGCGATGCCGGTAGAGCGAGAGCTTCCGCTGGTAAGTGCGAATCCCTGGGCGCCTCCCGAGAGCGGCAGGCGGGGAACGAACGCCAGCAGCGCCGCGGCAACCACCGCGAGTCCAGCTCCCACCCAGAGCATGCTCGAATCCACGGTGAGGTCTAGAGCGCGCACGGAATAGCGAGAGGCGTATCGCGCGAGCACTGCCACCAGGGGGCTGGCGATGAGTATGCCGATAGCTGCTCCGGCGACGCACAGCAGCAGGCTTTCGGCTAATAGAGTACGGCGCAACGCAGCGGTACTGGCGCCCAGCGCGGCGCGGATGCCAAGCTCGCTTTCGCGGCGGACGGTTCGCGCAGAATCAGGTTTGCGATGTTGGAACAGGCGATGACGAAAACCAGTACGGATGCCGCCATCAGCACCAGCAATATGGTCCGGGCTCCCGACGTGAGCTGGTCGCGCAATCGCACCACGCTGATTCTGAAGTCGGCCTTTTCGGGATAAGCTTCCGGATGCTCGCGCTTCATCACTTCATATGCTGAATTCAATTCCGCGCGGGCCGATTCCAGTGTCGCGCCAGGGGCCAGCCTCGCGAACAACTCGGTCATCCGGTGTATCCGGCCGGTTACCATGGTGGCCGAAAGATGGTGCTCGCTGGTTACGATATTAGCGATGATTTCCGTGTCCTGGGGATACGGCACGCAGGGTTCCAGGACGCCCACGATGGTAGCGGGGCGCTCATCGACGAACGAACCGAGCCGGATGGTTTTGCCGAGCACCGAGGGATCTCTCTTCAGAGTGGTCGACCAGAAACGATAGGTCAATACCACCGCGCCCGCGGCACTTGGACCATCGTCGTGCGCATCCAGCAGCCGGCCGAGCACCGGGCGCAATCCCATCACCTGGAAATACGAGCCTCCCACAACGCCAGCCTGCACGGAGCGCGGTTCGCCGAGTCCGATCATAGTGAAACCGATGGTGGAGAAATCGCCAAACGCGCTCAGCGATTTGACACGCGAGCGCAAATCGCCGATCTCCGGCACGGAGAAAGTGGCATTGGGGTATCCGACGGCGGCGGCGGTCTGGCGGATGTAAATCAGGTTATTTTCGTCACGGTTAACCAGCGGGCGCAGCAGCACTCCGCGCACCAGGCTGAACATCGCGGCGTTGGCTCCAATCCCGAGAGCCAGGGTAAGTATTACGGTGATGGTGAGGCCTTTTGAGCGGCCCAGGGAACGGACGCCAACTTTCAGATCGCTGATGAAACGAACGATGTTTTCAAACATTCCCCTGCCTCCGTGATGCTTCCAGGTCTTTGAGCAAGTCTATCGCCTCGGCTATGTGACTGGCAATACGGGTTCTTAGCTACGGCGACTGTCCGGTTCTGGAACCG
>JAYTVY010000432.1:0-3519 GCA_043743755.1 Bryobacterales bacterium
CTTCAAACTCGCGGACACCGTCTAGCCAGAGCTTTACGGTGGGGGCATTGCCGCCAATGTCGGCAAAGATCTCAGTGGAGGCGAGTTTCGCTGCGCTGATCATCATGTGTTTATGGGTTTTCTCGCCGGGTTTCAGGGGCGCGCCAGATTCAACTGCATCACTCGGGCGCGTCGTTGGCTTCAAGGCTTCGCAGCTCGGTAAGTAGCTGTGCTTGATGTTTGGCCAACTGCTGGGTACCGAGCTTGGCCTCCTCCGGAGTCACTTCTCCGGCTGCCAGGAGATCCCTGAGCCGTGTGTGCTCAACCTCAAGCCTTTTGAGCATGCGTTTCAGGTACGCGATTCTTATGCTCTTCGCCGGCATACACGTTCGTGCTCTTCCATTGATTGCGATTCTTCCGCATCGAGTTGAGACAGGTTACAAACGCTATCTCATCAGAGATTTGGATTGGGTGCTACATTGCAAGTGCAAAGCATTCTATGACCCGAGTAAGAGAAAAACCCGATTTGGTGGTCCCCGAAAGCGTGCAACGCCGGCCGGCATCCGAGCCGACCGGGTCGCGTCAGCAAGCGTACATCGATCGGCGGGCGTGGATCGACTGGATAGCCGTTACGCTTCCTTACGGGCGCGGCGCGGATAACACCGAGCCGCGGCCTCAGGTGAGGAGAACCTCGCCGGTGTGGCTGGTATCGTAGCCGGCCAGGACTTCCAGCTTTTGGCGGATGACGGCGCGATTCAGGACATCCAGCAGGGCTTGAACGGCGGGGAGGCGAAGGTATTGGCGGCGAATCACAAGGTCATAGCGTTCAGTGGATAGCGGTATGAAGCTGAGGCCGAAGGCGCGGGCGGCGGAGCGGGTGGCGATGCAGCAATCGGCTTCCTTCAAGCTGACGGCGAGGGCGGCGGGGAGGTGTCCGGGGGCCACCTGGGTATAGCCACGGACGGCGCTCGCGGAGATTCCGGCCTGGCGCAATTTTTCGTCGAGAAGCTCGCGGCTGCCGGCGCCTGGCTCACGGTTGACGATGCGCACGTTCGTGCGCGCAAGGTCGTCAATGCCGTGGATGTTCTTCGGATTGCCGGCGGCGAGGACCAGGCCTTGTTCCCAGATGGCGAAGGTCACCACCTGGACCTCACCCTTGCGAAAGAGACGCTTGATCATGGGAAGGTTATATTCACCGCTGGAAACGTCGCGCAAGTGCGTACCGGCAACGTGCACGTGTCCCTGCTTGAGCCACTGGAGGGCCTGCTGGCTGGACGATTGCGCCACCAGCATGTCGACATCGTCAAATCGGGCGAGGTGCTGGGAGAGCAGCGAAATACCGGGATCGCAGCCGGCCACCAGCACGCGCTTGCCATCCTGGCCGGCGCCTGGAAAGAGCTGAACACGCACCTGGCGCTTACCCTTGACGCCCTCGACGACGATGCCGTCGGCCATGGGGAGCAGCACGGTTTGAGGCGTGGCGGAAACAGCAGCCAGACGCTTCCCGACCTGGCAAACTTGAACCGGCTGGCCTTTCCAGGCCGCGGCGCGGCCGATTAGATCCACGGCGACCGGCTTCGGCGGCGGAGCAGGCTCGGGCTCGAGGGTGAACAAGTCTTCCACGCGAACTTCCAGGACCCGGGCCAGTTGCAGAGCCAGCGTGGTATTGGGCACGTAATCTCCGGCTTCAATGGCGTAGACGGTTTGCCGGCTGATACCGACGCGACGGGCCAGTTGGGCGGCGGAAATACCGCGCTGCCCGCGGATCTGGCTGAGCTCGGTTCGGGTTTCCATCGAACTCATTGTCGCAGCCGCGCGGAGGTCTCGATGCTATTGTCTTAGATGCAAGACACCAGTCTGGTATGCGGCGCTATCTCACTTTCGGACTGCTCGTGTGTTTGGCGGCGTGCCGCCCGGAGCGGGCGGCGAAACCGGGGATCACGGTGGGCGCGGCGGCGAACCTGACTGGAGTGTTCGAGCGCATCGGGCCTCGATTCGAAGCCCAAACCGGCATTCATCCAGTTTTTAGTTTCGCGTCGACGGCGCAACTCGCGCGGCAAATAGAGAACTCGGCGCCGTTTGACGTTTTCACGGCGGCCGATTCGGAACACATGGACCAGTTGGATCATAAAGGCCTGCTGCTGCCCGGCAGCCGCGCCATCTACGCACGAGGGGTACTGGCGTTGTGGATTCCTCCCGGAAGCAAGTCGACGGCGATGCGAATAGAGGATCTGGCAGCGCCGGAGGTGCGGTTCATCGCGGTAGCGAAACCGGATCTGGCGCCCTACGGACAAGCGGCGGTGGATACGCTGAAACACGCGGGGATCTGGGAAAAGGTGAAGGAGAAAATCGTCTACGCCGAGAACATACGCATGGCCAAGCAATACGGGGCGTCGAACAATACGGACGCGGTATTTACGGCGTACTCGCTGGTGAAGGAGGAAGGCGGGAGGATTATTCGAGTGGATCCGGCACTGCACCAGCCGCTGGATCAAGAACTCGGGATCGTCGCGAGTGCGAAGAATCCGGAGGGCGCGCGCAAGTTCGCGGCGTTTCTGCTGGCGGGAGAAGGGCGGGATATTTTAGGGCGCTCGGGGTATGACACGCCGAAGCGATAATATTGTTACTTCTTGGCCCCAAGTCTGCACGAGCAACCGCGAATTCCACGCAAGCAGAGCGCATCTGGCTGGCGCGACAGGCTGCCGGCATTGCGGGCGATTCCACGATTTCTGGAGCTGGCGTGGCGGACGCACCGGGCGTATGCGGTGGCGACGGTGCTGCTGCGGCTGTTGCGCGCGGGCGTTCCTCTGGCGGCGCTGTGGACAGGCAAGCTGATCCTGGATACGCTGGTGGCCGCGCGGATGGGTCACGCCGACCTCTCGCGGATGTGGAAGCTGCTGGCGCTGGTGGCTGTGCTGTTCATCTACCGGCTGTGGGTGGTCAAGCACTCGGGCATCTCGCTGTTCTTTGATGAGGCGCAGTACTGGGATTGGTCGCGCAACCTGGCTTGGGGCTACTTCTCCAAACCGCCACTGATTGCAGGTTTGATCTGGCTGAGCACGGCGCTGTTTGGCTCCAGTGTGCTAGGGGTGAAAGCACTCTCCATGCTGCTGTACCCGATCACGGCGCTGTGCATGGTGGGCTTTGCGCGGGCCTTGTGGCCCACCAGCAGCGGTGTGCGCACCGGCATGGTGGCAGGCGCCCTGTTCATGACGATCCCGATGGTCGGTTTGATGGGCATGTTCGCCAGCACTGATGCACCCTTGATTCTGTGCTGGACGCTGGCCTCATGGGCCTTGTGGCGCGCGCAGGTCACCGACCGCATGAGCTATTGGATCTGGCTGGGTGTGGCGTGCGGCGTAGGCCTGATGGGCAAGTACACGATGGCAGCCTTTGCCTTTACCGCCGTGTGGACGCTGTGGGCCGTGCACGGTCCACAACGCGGCGTCGCGCGTACTGGCCCTTGGGTGGCCGTGGTGATCGCGCTGATCTTGCTTTCACCCAACTTGATCTGGAACGCGCAAAACAGCTTCCCCACGA
>JAYTVY010000433.1:0-6080 GCA_043743755.1 Bryobacterales bacterium
CCGATCCCGCGCCTCCGTCCACGCCTCCGTTGATCATGGTGCGCTGTTCCGGATAACCCAGCACAATGCTGTTGGCGTTGGAATCCACTCCCGGCGTCAATGAAAGCAAGGTGTAGACGTTGCGGCCTACAATCGGCAGGTTGTTGATTTCCGAACCGCTGGTGGTGCGCCCGATCTGCGCATTGCTGGTGTTCACCATCACTGCATCGGCGGTAATGGTCACTTCCTCGCTCAGCGCACCGATGGCCAGCACCGGATCCACGCGCGAGGTTCGGTTGATCTCGAGCACGATTCCGTTCTGGTGAAACTTCTTGAATCCCGGCCCGGATACTTCCACGTCATAGTTGCCGCTGGGCAGCAGATCGAACCGAAAGGCGCCGCTCGCGTTGGTGCTCGCGGTCCGGCTCTGGTTGGTTCCCGTGTTTACGGCTATCACCTGCGCGTTCGCCACCGTGGCGCCGCTCGAATCCGTGACAGTGCCCTCAATCGTCGCCGTGGTTACCTGCGCCTGCAGCGTCATCGCGGCCAGAAAGCACACCGCCAGAATTGCGGTTATGTGTTGCATCCTGTTGTTCATTTTCATTTCGTTCCTTCTCCTTTGGCATGCCGGTCAAGCCACAGCAGCGCTTCCAGCAGGTAATAATCTCCGTAAACCGTCATCCCGTCGTGCGGACGCGTACTGCAGCCATGCCTCAGCACGCCCGCCGGCGTCAGATATCCATCTATCAGCGTCTGCACAATGCGTTCGCCTTCACGCCTGTATACGCGCCCGCGAGCGGGATCCCCCGTGAGTTCGGATAGGCGCAGCAGACCGCCCGCCAGGATGGCCGCCGCCGACGAATCGCGATTCCGGAAGTGTACGCCTTCATCGGCGAAGTCATACCAGGGCACGCCATCGCTGGGCAGGCGGTCCAGCGCATAGGCCGCGACTTTTTCAGAGGCGGCCAGAAGCTTCTCATCGCCAGTCTCCCGAAACGCCTCCGCGAAACCATACACCGCCCAGACCGTGCCGCGCGCCCAGGATGACTCGGCCGAGTATCCCTGGTGCGTATGCGTGAATACTCGAGCGCCGGGCGTCGCGTTGTTCGGGTACGCCAGCACTTGCTCGCTCGATGTGAATTTCTGGCGGCCGTCTCCCGGATTGTAGTGGACGGACTGAATCACAGACCCGTCATCGCGCATCAGCCACCCGGCGGATTTCAGAGCGTGCTTGCGGCCCAGCTCGCGCCATTGGCTATCGCCCGTCGCGCGCGATGCCCACCACCAGATCTGCAGATTCATCAGCGTGTCGATAATGGTGTCGTCGCCATTCTCGCCCCAGGAAGCCACCAGCTCCGTCAGCGGATTGTAGAGCTGCTTGAGCCGCTCGGCCGCGCGCAATGCGCCCGCTCGATATTTCAGATCTTTCGTGGCTTCAAACGCGAGCGCGGAAGAATAGACATTCAGGAAGCCTGTATCGTGATTCTCTTTTCCTTCCACGCCCAGCAAACGCTCATTCCAGAGCTCGGCCAGGCGGCGATAACGCTCGTTGTGCGTATATCCGAACAGCTTCCACAACTGACCGGTCCAGAAAGCGCCGGTCCAGAAGAAGCCATTCTGTGTTTTCCATTCGCCGGTGACCTGATCGCCTTCCGTGAAGAACCCGCGCCCATTGTATTTATCAATGCTGCCCGGCGCGGATGCCGCGATGATGGGTTCATATACGCGCGCGGTGCGCTCAATCGACTGCTCCAGCAGCGCGATCGCCTGCACCCGCGTCCTGTGCTCAACCGGCCTCAGCGTGTCCAGAGGCGCCGATTGCGGCTCGGCCGTTTTAGATAAAATCTCCGCGGTCGCCGGACGCGCCAGCCGCACGCTCGTGCTTTCCAGGTACGCGGCGAACGAATCCCGGGACGGCTTGACCGTCGCGTGCGCGATCGATCCGCCATGGTTTCGATGCAGTGCGTCCAGCCCATTGACCATCAGGTTCTCGCTGCCTTCCTGGTCCCACATCGCCGCGACATACCAATGCGCCATGCCATTCTTCAGTGCGATACCAACCAGATGATTCGCCGCTTCTGCGCCCGCGTCCAGCGCCGCGCCGCCCGGGACGAACAGCGCGACCCCCAGATCCTGACCTGGGTCGTCCGTGTGCATCGCCTTCGCGCCCGGCATTACCACTTGATGCCCCCAGGTCGCCAACACGCGCATGCTCGCATCCGCGCCGGCTGCCTTCATCACCTCGACGCCTTCCTTCCGTGGCAATCCCGTCACCAGCGTCACGCCCGCGCCGTTAGCCACCGTAATGCGATGTTCGAATCCGTGCTCGCCCGCCCACTGCGTAAACCGGCTCACCAGATCCACGCTTCCAGCCCCGGTCTTCCAGCCCTTGTATGTGATTTCGACGATAGATCGCACTGAGCCCGCGCACGCGATTCGCCAGCTGCGGTCGCCCACATCCGAGACGCGAATAATCTTCCCGTCCACCATCGCCGCCACCGAGCCCGCGCCGATCGCCGATCCGATATCGTAAATGTCCCGCCCCAAGGGCGATTCCAGGTGGTACACATATTCCGGCGATCCGAACATCTCCAGATACAGCCCGGGCCGCCGCTTTCCAAACAGATCAATCGCGTTCCGCTTGTCGAAGTAGATTCGCCACGCAGTGAATTCCGACTCCCACCCGGGCCCCTCATATCGGCTCGCGAACCGCGCGTCCGTTCGCCTGGGATATGCGCCGCGCAGCCGCGCGACCGTCGCCGCGTCGCCATACGCCAGCGTCACAATGCGCGTCTGCCTGGGCTTCAAATCGATCTGAAACGCGATCTCGTCATACTTGCCGTCGCCGTCCAGATCGTCGGCCTGGGACGCCAGTTCCGTGGTCTGAAGCGTGCCCGCGTCTTGCTCCAGCGTCGCCGCGTCGCTGGTGGTTACCACCACCGCCCCCCCCTTGAAATCCGGAGCGATCCGCACCAGCTCGGCCACGCTCACCGTAATGTCTTCCGCCGGCCGGTTCTCGCTCGACGGATTCGTAATCGCCAGTTTGATGGTCTTGATGCGTGGCGTTGCACTCAAGGCGCCGAGTAACGCGAGACACAGCAGCGTCCTCATCGCCCCAGCCAGCCTCCATCCACGGAGAGCACATGCCCGTGCACGTAATTGCTGGCCTCGGAGCACAAAAACAGCGCCGCTCCACTAAGGTCCGCGGGTTCTCCCCAGCGGCCGGCTGGAATGCGTTCCAGAATCTGCCGGTTTCTGGTCTCGTCTTCTTGCAGCGCGGCCGTGACGTCTGTTCGCATGTACCCCGGCGCCAGCGCGTTCACGTTCACGCCTCTCGCCGCCCACTCGTTCGCCAGCGCCTTGGTGAGCTGCGCCACCGCCCCTTTGGAGGCCGCATAAGCCGGAACCGTGATCCCGCCTTGGAACGAGAGCAACGACGCGATATTGAGAATCTTCCCCCGGCCCCTCGCGATCATCGGCTTCCCCGCCAGCTGGCACAAACGGAACACGCTGGTCAGATTTACTTCCAGCACCGCCGTCCAGTCTTCCATCGAATAATCCACCGCTGGCGCGCGCCGGATCATTCCCGCGTTGTTGACCAGAATGTCGATGGCGCCAAACCTCTGCAGCGTCTGATCCACGATTCGCGATGGCGTCGCGGCATCTCCCAGGTCGCCGGTTACGGCCAGAGCCTCGCGTCCTGCGCTCGCCACCGCCTTGCACGTGGTTTCCGGGCTGCGCGTATTTCCGTGGCACGCGACGTTAGCGCCCGCTTGGCCCAGCGCTACGGCGATGGCCGCGCCCAGCCCCGCCGATGCTCCGGTCACCAGCGCCACCTTCCCGTCCACGCGAAATGAATCCAGGATCATCGCACTGGCTCCAGCGCGGGCGCGGCCAGGTGCATCAGTAGCAAGGCCAGTGGATAAGCCGATGCCGCAATGATGAACAGCGAAACGTAGCTGTGCGTCGCTTCGAGTATCCAGCCCGCCGTCACCGCGATCAGCATTCCGCCCACCGCGCCCGCCATGCCGCCGATTCCGGCCACCGATGCAATCGCCTGCCGCGGAAACATGTCGGAAGCCGTGGCGAACAGATTCGCCGACCATCCCTGATGGCCCGCCGCCGCCATTCCGATCAGCCCCACTACGGTCCAGAGACCGTCCACCGCCGGCACGAAGAGAATCGGCAGCACGCAGCACGCACATGCCAGCATCGCCGTCTTGCGCGCCTTGTTCACGGTCCAGCCGCGCTTGATTAGCCGGGACGACAGCCATCCGCCGCCGATACTCCCAGCGTCCGCTGCCAGGTAAATCGCCACCAGCGGCAGTCCAATCTTGTCCAGCGCCAGACCGCGCGATTGGTTCAGGAATTTCGGCAGCCAGAACAGGTAGAACCACCAGATGGGATCCGTTAGCAGCTTGGCCACCGCGAATGCCCAGGTTTGCCGCAGCGGCAGCAGCCGCGCCCACGGAATCGCGGCTTCAGCCGCCGGTGCGTCGCTGCGGATATATTCCATCTCGCGGCTCGAGAGGCGCGGATGTTCTTCCGGCCGCCGGTAAAACGCCAGCCAGAATGCCAGCCAGATGAAACCCGTCGCTCCCGTCGCCACAAACGCCCATTGCCAGCCGAATCGCAGCGCTATCCACGGGACCGTCAGCGGAGCGATGATCGCGCCCAGATTCGATCCGGAGTTGAAAATGCCGATGGACAGCGCGCGTTCCTTATTCGGGAACCACTCCGCCACGGTCTTGATTGCCCCCGGAAAATTTCCCGCTTCGCCCAGTCCCAGTCCGAACCGGGCGACGCCGAATCCGAAAGCCGTGCGCGCGAAGCTGTGCGCCACCGCCGCCACGCTCCACAGAAATACGGCGACGCTGAATCCCCGGCGCGTACCCCAGCGATCCATCAAGCCGCCCGCCGCCAGCAGCCCCAGCGCATAGGCGGTTTGGAACGTCAGCACGATGTAACCGTAGTCCGCTTCATTCCAGCCGATGGATTTCTGCAGTTCGGGCGCGAGAATCCCGATTACCTGGCGATCGATATAGTTGATCGTGGTGGCCGCGAAAAGCAGCGCGCAGATCGTCCAGCGTGTTCGGCCAATGCGGCCGGCGCCAATCACCGCGTTACGGGGCGGTATGTCTTGCGCCGCTATACTCATTCACTTTTGGCCGGCCTCCAAGCCAGACTTCGTGGCTGCATATTCGGGTTGCACGTTCACCACGCCAAACTGGCGATCCGCCACTTCTCGGTGGGCCGCCATGATCCACAGAAATCCGATGGAGCCGCCCGGCGCCGCCACGTTCGGGTGGTAGCCCTGCGGCATCACCACGCAATCGCCTTCCCGCACCACCACCGCCAGCTCCGGCGATTTCGGATCGGTATACACGAACTGCACGCCCCACGCCGGCGCCGGCATATCCACATAGATGTAGGCTTCTTCCAGCATCGCGGCGTGCTCATGCGGTGGCCACGAAGTCCAGTTGCCCGGAGTGCTGAAGGTAATCCCCGCCAGTATCCGTCCGGCTTCCACGTTCTTCCCGATCAGGATGCTCACGTTGCGCTGCGACGCGGGTCCACCCGTGTTGAATGACAAGCCCGCATCAGTCTTCACCGCCGCGTACGGCACAAACTGCAGCGGATAATCGTGATCCACCGCCGCCGATATCTCGGCCAGATCGCAGCCATCCGGTCCCGGCGACACGGCGATCTCGCGGCCCCGCGGAATGTACAGCGAATCGTACTGCGTCAGCGGATACGTAGCCCCCGCAACCTGCACGCTGGCGTGGCCCTTCAGGGAAACCAGGCCTGTTTCATGTCCGCCGTTGGAAAAATGCACTGGCGGGTCGCCCGCGTCTAAAATGATGCGGCCATAGTGCAAATGCTGCACCGCGGCCGTGCCGGGCGCCAGCCAGCGGGTCCGGCCTCTCTTTGTTCCAGTGCCTCGAATCACGCAGCTGGCTTCACTGATAGGAAGGGTAGCGATACTCATCGACAATGACCTCGGTTCACATTGTGGAACACAGTTTCTCGCATACCGTTACCGAGTCTAGGCGAATTCGGATGGCGTGTCAACGAAAAACATTGCGTATCCCGGACGCTAG
>JAYTVY010000434.1:0-3339 GCA_043743755.1 Bryobacterales bacterium
CCGCACTCCGTAATTCTCCATGTTGGTGGTCTCCTTGTCGGCCAGAAAGACTCCCACGCCCGGAGTGCGCACTGTGGACCCATCGATCAGCGTATAGCTCCCGGTTCCGATCACGGCTCCCATGGTCGGCGTACCCACCAGCTTGCCCAAACCGAGCTGGCGGAATCCGGCGGGGAACATCTCCGCATTTGAAGCCGAGCGCCAGTTTTGCAGCACCACTTTCGGCCCGAAGTATCCGGCGAAGGGCCGGCCCGTGGCTTCAGTGCCCCGCGGCTGCCAGATCTGATACTGGCGCTGCACCAGAATGGCCAGCAGTTCCTGCTCGATGTTGCCGCCGCCGTTCCAGCGCTGGTCGATAATCAGCGCTTCCTTGTCGCGATTTTCGTGCAGTTCCTTTTCGAACTTGCGCAGCGAGGGCGGATTCATCGCCTGTATATGCAGATAGCCCACGCGGCCCTGGGAGAGCTTGTCGGTCGTCTCGCGGCGCTCCTTCACCCAGCGTTCATAACGGAGCTGGCTGAACGTGCGGGCCGGTATCGGCTCAATGCGCGTGTTCCACGATCCGGCTTCGGTGGGCTTGCTGTTGAAGGCCACCGTCACCCGGCGATTCAGCGTGGAGTTGAGCAGCTTCCAATAGTTGTCATTCGAGGTAACTGGCTTGCCGTCAATGGCAATCAGATAATCGCCCGCATGCACCTTTACCCAATCTTTGTCAGCCGGACCATCCTCGTAGACATAGGTTACTTTGTAGCGGCCCGCTGTCTGATCGGGATCCAGATCGATGCCCAGATGCCGTGTAGTCACGGCGCCCTCGCGCGGGGCCAGCGGCGGAGCCGCGCCGGTGTGCGATGCGTTGAGCTCACCGATCATCTCATTCACGATGTTGAGCAGCTCCTGGCGGTCGCCCACGTATTCCACCAGCGGCTGATACTTCGCACGCGCGGCGTCCCAGTCATAACCGTGCATCTTGGGATCGTAGAAGCGGTACTTCATGGTGCGCCAGGCATCGCCGAACATCTCCGCCCATTCAGCCGATTTTTCGACGCGAACCTTGACGTTGAAATTGATGCGGCGGCGCTGGCCGGCTGCGCCCATCGGTGCGCTGGCCGCGGCCAGGGCAGCCCGCCCAGCCGGAGCGGCCGAATCGGCGCCTGCGCCCGCGGGCAGGGCGAGAGAGTTAATCTCGGTTCGCTCCAGGAAATACAGCGTGCGCCCATCCCGCGAGAAACTCAGCTGCGATATCCCGCCGCCAAATCCGCCGCCTCCGCCCCGCGGAGTATCCGCCTCATCTTCCGGACCGGCCGCGCCCGTGGTGACGCGCGTCAGCCGTTTGCCATCCGCTTGAATGCTGTAAATCGCGGGAACCGAGCGCGTAGTGCTGGGCTCGGTAGTTGTGAAAACGATAGTGTGGTCGTCCGGAGCGATCTCATAGGAGAACACCGGCGACGTTACCCGCGTGATTTGACGCGTGCGGCGCTTCAGGCCCGCCCAATCGATATTGACGTCCTTTACAGGCTGGTTCGCCTGCGGGCCGCGCCGCGGAGCACCTGCATCGCCCGCCGCATCGGCGGTATCGGCGCGCTCTTCCGGATCGTCGGGATCCTTATCTTGACGCTCCAGCGCCACTGAATAAATCTGCGAAGTACGGCCGGCCCCGAAACCACCGCCGCCGCCTTCGCCCGCGTCAAACCGGACAAAGTAAAGCTTCTTGCCATCGCGCGAGAAGCGCGGGTTCACTTCGCTGGCGGAGTCGAAAGTCACCTTGCGCTCCTGGCCTCCCGCGGCCGGGATCAGGTAAATATCGGTGTTGCGGGTTTGATCCGGCTTCGAGTATGCAATCCATTTGCCGTCGGGCGACCACACCGCGCCGCCAATATTGCCGAACTTCGACGACGTCAGCACTGTCGCCTGCTTCGATGCTGCATTCACCTTCATTAGCCGCGCGTCGGAAGTGGCGAAGACAATTTCCTTTGAATCCGGTGACCAGCGGAAGCCGTTCTTCAACGTATCCAGATCGGTGAGCTTCTGTGCATCGCCCGCGCCATCCACGGTTTGAGTGAAGATTTCCTCGCGCCCGCTGCGATCCGAGACGAAAGCAATCGACTTGCCGTCGGGCGAATAGCGCACGTCGCGATCCCGCGCCGGATTGTCGGTGAGCTGGCGGACATCGCCCTCTTCCACCGGCGCTGTAAAGACCTCGCCATGCACTGAGAACGCCACTCGGCGGCCGTTTGGCGCCAGATCGTAATCGTCGGCGTGCGAGGCGAAGCTGCGCAGCTCGCTCATGTTCTCCTGCGTCTCGGCGGCGATGTTCAGGCTGATCGCATTCGTCTTGCGCGACGCCACGTCCAGTTTCCAGATGCCGAAGTCATGCTCGAATACAACCGTCTTCCCGTCCGCGCTGATGGTGGGCCAGCGCACGTCGCCGCTCTTGAACGCCGTGATCTTCTCCGCCTTTCCGCCCTTCTCGGAAACGCGCCAGATGTTGGTCAAACCGTTTCCATCCCGGTCGCTGACGAAATAGATATGGCCGTCCTTGGACCACATTGGCCAGGAGTCCATACCGTCGAAATCCGTCAGGTCGGTGAACTTCTTGCTGGCGATATCCATCACCGTCACGTCCGATTGATACGCGCCGCGATAGTACTTGCGCCAGTACGTCTGCGCCCGCCGGTTGATGGCCAGCTTGGTCCCATCCGGCGAGAATCCGCCCCACAGGCCCATGTCGGGACCCGCGTTGCGCTCCAGGCCGCCGTCGATGGAAACCACGTACAGCTTGGCCATGAAATCCTCGCCGCGCTGGCTGGAAAACAGGATCTCCTTCGAATCGGGTGACCAGCCCAGCACGTTGTCATCGGCGGAATGGAAGGTCAGTTCCTTTGCCTGGCCGCCGTCGGTTGGCATCACGTAGACGTCCAGGTTCCCGTTGCGGTCACTCGAGAAGGCGATCCATTTCCCGTCGGGCGAAAAGCGCGGATAGACGTCGCGTGCCGCATTGGCGGTAAGCCGCTGGACGTTCTGGCCGGTTTCCGAAGCGATCCAGATGTCGCCCAGGTAGGAAAAGACCACGCGTCCGTTCTGGTAGTGGGGATATCGAACCAGCTTCGCCTCGCTGGCGAAAATGGCGGAGGCACAGAGCAAGGCAATCGCGAACAGTCTTCTCATGGGGGGTTAACTCTTTCCTGGGTGAATGTAACACAAAAGGCGCTGCGGAGGCTGGTTTGGTTACCCCTCTTTACCACATCTTCAGCACTTTCCACCACAACGTTCCCACCCCCAGCCAGATAATCAGATTGATCACCGAGATCAGGAGACCCAGACGCCACCACGTGGTCTGCG
>JAYTVY010000435.1:0-6301 GCA_043743755.1 Bryobacterales bacterium
GCTCGGTGATGGTTACGGCGGTTTGAACTCGGAAGGTGATTCGTGTTTCGGCGGGGATGGCTGCGGGCTTGCCGCGCGTGAGGATCACGTCGCCCGCTCCGGCCGCGCCGCCTACCCCGGCCCCGATGCCCGCGCCTTTGCCGCCTCCCGCGATGGCCCCGATGATGGCGCCGATGGCCGCGCCGGCGCCTACCTTGGCGGCATCCTGGCCGTAGGATGGCGATACTTGCTTCAAGAACGGCGCGGTGGCGATCCTGACGTTCTGCCCGTCGGAGGTGCGCAGCGAAGTCAGCTCGACGCTAAGCCGCGAGCCGCCCCTGGCGCGGCCGCCCGCCTCGGATTCAACCACCCGGCCCTCGGCGCGCGCTCCGCGCTCGGCGATCACGAATCCGTCCACTGCCAGCGGCTGTTCCAAGGTAGCCACAAACGTGTCGCCCACGACGTTGGTCTTCGCCGAGAGGGCTTCTCCCATCCGCACGTCGATCAGAGCCCCTTGCGGGAGCGTGACGGAGTGCGATGGCGGCGAAGGCGGCAGTTCCGGACGCGGCTCGGGCGCGGATGCGGCGTCAACCCTCGGCGGTGCGGCTACGGGCGCCTGTTCCGGCGGCGCCGATTCGGACCGGGCCGGCTCGGGCGCAGGCCGATACATGGCGGCCTGGACGCGGGGAGGAGGTGTCTCCTTCGGCGGAGCGGTCTGGGCGGGGGCTTGTTTTACGGGCGATGGCTTCTCGGCCGGGGCCTGCGCCGGTTCGGGAGGCGCAGCTTGCGGCGGGGGAGGAGCCGGTGTCGAGATTGCCGATAGCGCGGGGCCGGATGCGGGCGGCTGACCCGGGCGCAGGGCCACATAAACGATGCCCGACGCGAGCGCGGCGCCACCTACGAAGGCCAGCAATACCTTGAAGTTCAACGAATCCCTCATCGCTTAAACGTGTCAGGGGCGATGTCCGTTACCGGCGAAAGGGGCGATTGCCTGGTAGAATAGGTTAAATGTTCGAGTTTCCCAGCGAGTTCCGCATCGATGGCGTGCGCATCGCGCCGGCCACCGTGCTGGCGCCCATGGCGGGAGTCACGGACACGGTTTTCCGGCGCTTGATCCGCAATCAGGGTGGATGCGGGCTGATCATGACCGAATTCACCAGCTCGCACGGCGTGGTGAATTCCGTGAATGCTCGCAAGCCTACCCGCGCGTTCCGGTATCTGCAGTTCCAGCCTGAGGAGCATCCCATCTCGGCACAGCTTTTCGGGTCCGATCCGGGCGTGATGGCGGATGCGGCCAAGGTGTGCGAGGACCTGGGGTTCGACATTGTCGACGTCAACTTCGGATGCCCGGTGAATAAGGTGGTGAAGTGCAACGGAGGCTCCGGCCTGCTGCGCGATTTGCCGCTGGTGAAGGAGATCCTGACCAGGATTCGCGCGGCCATCTCGATTCCGCTCACCATGAAGTTTCGGGCCGGCTGGAACGATCGTGAGCTGGTGATCGAGGATATGGCGCGGCTGGCCGAAGATTGCGGCGTAGCGGCAGTGGCCTTGCATCCCCGCACCCGTGAACAGGGCTACAGCGGGAATGCGGACTGGACGCGCATCGCCGCGCTGAAGGCGGCGTTGAAGCGCATTCCGGCAATCGGAAACGGCGACATCACCACGCCCGAACATGCCATCCGGATGGTGCGTGAGACCGGCTGCGACGCGGTGATGATCGGGCGCGCCGCATCGTCCAATCCGTGGATCTTCCGCCAGATCGATCAATACTTGAAGACCGGAACGTACGATCATCCAACCGAAGCGCAGCGCTATGAAATCATGCGCACGTATTACGAGATGCTGCGCGTGCGCGCCGAACCGGACGCGGTGGGCAAGATGAAGCAGTTCGCCACTTATTTCACGCATGGCGTGCGCAACGGATCTAAGCTGCGCGTGGACATCTACCGGGCGCTGGAAGCGCCGCAGATTCTGGATCTGGTGGACGCCTT
This sequence comes from Bryobacterales bacterium, assembly GCA_043743755.1. Lineage (GTDB taxonomy): Bacteria > Acidobacteriota > Terriglobia > Bryobacterales > Bryobacteraceae > JALYHQ01. The sequence goes on from JAYTVY010000435.1 coordinate 1,971, forward strand.
CTTCCAGCGCGAACTCGAGGCCCAGCCCGCGTGACGGGCGAGCTGAAGAAAGTATTGCTGATCACCGACGGCGCCTGCATCGGGAATCCGGGACCCGGCGGCTGGGCCTGCATCCTGCGGCATGGCGAGAAGCATCGCGAGATGTGGGGGTCCGAACGGCACACCACGAATAACCGCATGGAGCTGACCGCGGCGGTGCGGGGGTTCGAGGCGCTAAAAGCTACGTGCGCGGTGGAGGCGATCACGGATTCGCAGTACGTGAAGAATGGGATTACGTTGTGGATCCATGGATGGAAGCGTAATGGGTGGATGACCAAGGATCGGAAGCCGGTGGTGAACCAGGATCTGTGGCAGGAACTGGAGCAGGCGGCTGGACGGCATCAGGTTACGTGGTCCTGGACCAAGGGCCACGCGTCGCACGCCGATAATAATCGTTGTGACGAGCTGGCAACGGCAGCGGCGCGGGGCCAATTGAAGAGCGGGTGAATAGTAATTCTTCCCCCAGGCCCTACAAAACACCGGCTTTTTTGCCGAAGAGAATAGGGTGGGCACAGTGAGCGGCAACGCCCCTTCAGGGGTCATGGAAGGTGCAAGTTTGTGCTTGCTGCACAGGTGTGTGGAAGACGCGCTGCAAGTTCACGCCGAGGCTGCCCGAAACCGCGGTATTGAGTTGTTTTCAGAGATCCGGGCCGGCGTACCCGAGCAGGTGGAAACCAACGGGGACGGCCTGCGCAGGCTGCTGGCTGGGCTGGTAGGCGACGCGTTGAAGCAGAACGTGGTGAACAGCCTGACCCTGCACGCGGTGGCGGAAAACTCGGCGGGTAGCGCGACGGTCCGCTTCTGGGCGGATTCCGGCGGGTCCGGGCCGGTAACGGGATTTCCTCCCTTGGAGATGATTTTCACTACTCCTGACGCCAAATCCGTAACCAGCACTGCCGCGACAACGGGCGAATCGCATTTGGTGATCCTGCTGGCGGAAGACAATCTGGTGAATCAAAAGGTGGCCTGCAAACTCCTTGAGCGCCGCGGGCATACCGTCACGGTGGTGAATAACGGCGCAGAGGCGCTCACCGCGCTAGAAAAGCGGAGCTTCGATCTCATCCTGATGGACGTCCAGATGCCCGAAATGGATGGCCTGGAGGCCACCCGGCAGATTCGCGCGCGAGAGGGTTCCACGGGCAGCCACATTCCCATTCTCGCGATGACCGCGCACGCCATGAAAGGCGACAAAGAGCGCTGTCTGGCCGCCGGGATGGACGGCTACATCAGCAAACCCGTCCAGGTTCAGAGCCTGATGCAGACCATCCGGACCCTCGTTCCGACGCTTTAATCCGGGCCCGGCATCGCCCGGCGGAGGACATCAGAGATAGATTGTTCCCTCCAGAAACCGGATCGCTTTCCCTGAAATCGTTACGCGCTCCCCGCGATCCACGCACCACAGTTCGCCGCCTCGGGGCGACACCTGAAATGCATGCAGACGAGGCTTTTCCAGACGCCTGGACCAGTACGGGATCAGCGTGCAGTGCGCGGAGCCGGTAACCGGATCCTCGGGCACACCCTTGGCCGGCGCGAAAAAGCGCGATACGAAGTCGGAGTTTTCCCCCGGACCGGTAACGATCACCGCGAACCGGTCCGTCGAAGCCACCAGGTCCATGTTCGGCTTGAGCGCACGCACCTCTGCTTCGCTGGAATAGATCACGAGATAATCCCGCGCGGCCAGCACCTGCTCGGGTTCACGGCCCAACGCCTCAATCAGGCGTGGATGTACGCCGCAAGGTCCCGGAGGACGCGCCGGAAAATCCAATGACAGCAGATCGCCATCCAGCGTAACAACCAGCTCTCCGCTGCGGGTCTCAAATCGTACAGAATTCGTTCCGGGAGCGATACGGTCGAAAATCACGAACGCGCTCGCCAGCGTCGCGTGTCCGCACAGATCCACTTCCACCGTGGGAGTGAACCAGCGCAGCTTATAATGCCCATTCTCCGGCACGAAGAACGCCGTTTCCGCGAGATTATTCTCGCCCGCGATGCCTTGCAGCTGTTCGTCGGGCAGCCAATGTTCCAGAGGACAAACCGCGGCCGGGTTGCCGGCGAATAAACGGCTGGAAAAAGCGTCCACCTGATAGATGGGAATCTGCATACCTTGATTTTACCGGTACGCCGGAAGCAAGCGCCGCGCCTTTGCCGGTGCCGCGCCAAATATGGTCTGCGTCGCGTGCTTCGCCGCGCGGATCCGCCTGGTTCGACGCCCGTACGCGCTTACTGTTTCAAGATGCCGAGCACTTGAGGCAGAAGTTGCAGCCAGGTGCGCATCGCCACCAGGATCAGGGGCAACGCCCAGACGATTGAAAATCGCGGATGGCGGTGCAAGACCAGAAAAATGAGCAGCGGGGTGAAGACCCGGCCGCTGGAACAAGGGTCGGTCCAGCCTGCCACCGGAAAACACAGAGCGCCGGCGGCCCAAAGCGATGCGGCAATTTCCAGATAGCCCGTGGGCTTCCGCCGGAGCATGACGAACGCCAGGACGCAGGCCATGAGAATTCCGGCCAGCGACAAATAATCGAAAGTCCGGATAGCTGCGTTGACGGAGGGGCTGAAAGGGTAGGGCATCGGATGCAGCAGCGCGAATGAGACTCCGCGCAGGGGAATCACGTTGGACCAGGCGCCCAGTGGCATCCAGTTAGACCATTCCCCGGCCGGCGCCGGCGTTCTCGAGTTGACGAAGAGATTCCAGATTTGTGCGGGCAACGCGGCAGTGGCGAAGAACGCGGCTGGCGCGAATCGGCGCTGGGCAAGATGGTACACGCAAATCGCCGCAATCAACGCCAGCCCCGTCTCGCGGCTGAGATTCGCGCCCACCAGCACAACATAGAGCGGCCAGCGCGATTCCGTCCGGGCGTAGTAGAGGAAGCCCAGGCAGAGCGCCGTGAATGCAAGATCCACGGTAAGACGGTCCAGCGACGTTACCACCGCGGGGGCCAACACGAAGAGGATCGCGAAAGCGGGATTTACTCCTGAAAGCGCGAAATACCGGGCCAGCCACCACGCGCCGGCTGCCAGGAACAGAAGGTTCACCGCGATGTACGATGCGTCGACGGCCGGCTGCCTTCCGCCCGCCAGAACGAATGCCAGCGCCGGCGGCAAAATGCGACGGTAGCGGAACCTGGCATTGTCCATGAACGGCGCGAAGCCCCGCTGCAGGAATGGATCGTGGGCCACGTAATGATACATTTGGCCGTCATAACCGGTGCTGTTCTGGAACACATACACGTTTTCGGAAGCCAGTTCAGGCGGAACGGGAAATTTTGAACCTGTGAGGTACAGTGCGGTCCAGTTGCCGGCGTAGTTGTAATGAACGGTTAAAAACTGCCAGCCCAGTCCCAGGCATACGCAGACCAGTGCGTACAGTGCGCACCGGCCTGGGCGATCGGACGGCATCTTACTGTTTTGTGTCCAGCGGTCTTCTCGACTTCTCGAAAAATTCCTGCTGCAGGCGCGGCGATACCTGGTCGGACTTAATGGCTCGGAGCGCGTTGGCGATTCCATCGGACCAGGCCTTCATATCGAACTCGCCCAGCGTCAGGTTCGCCGGGGCGCCGTCGCCCGAGTAATGCTCCGGAAACCGGGCGTACCACCAGATTCCCGTATACACGCCGCCCGGCAAATCCAGACGCTTCTGGTCGGCGCCCGACTCGGCCCCGGCGCGATCCAAATGGACCAGGTCGGGCCGCGTCACCATCAAGTGCGATGTTTCGGATTCGCCCGCGTGCATATCCACCGAGGTTTTGAGGGCCGGCCGGTTCGGCGGATTCCGGCCGCCCGAATACACATAGACTACGTAATCCCGCGGCGTGGCCAGCTGCGACTGCGCGAAGAACGGCAGCAGGTTGTTGTTGCCTCCGTGGCCGTTCGCGATCATGATTTTCTTGCATCCGTTGCGCGCCATCTCATCCACGGTCTCCTGCAGCAGGTCAAGCTGCAGACGCGCGCTATATGCTACCGTACCGGGCTCATGTTTGGCCTCGAAGATCTGTCCGAAATAGTATTCCGGAAACACTACGGCGTATTCTTTGTGAGCGGCTTCGAGGGAGGCGTGCCGCACGTTCAGCAGATCCGTTCCCAGCGGGAGATGCGGCCCGTGCTTTTCGAGAATCCCAAATGGCAGGATACAGGTCCCTTGCGCCTTTTCCACCGCTTTCACGAAGTCCGCGCCCGTGAGTTCTTCCCAGCGCACTGAAAGTGGTTCCTGCGCGAGGATTGTGGCGCTGCCTATCAGTAGAGTCAGAAAGAATCGCACCATGATCCTACTTTCGCCTCGCCGCGAACGTTCC
>JAYTVY010000436.1:0-5725 GCA_043743755.1 Bryobacterales bacterium
CGGCCGCAAAGAAGCCAGCGGCCATCAGGAGCCAACCGAAGGTCCAGTATGACAACCATCCCTGGCGCACGATGCTTAATACCGCGTTGAACAGGTACAGGCATCCGCAGATGCGGAATAGGATCGGGTTGCGCGCCGGTGTTCGATTAAGATCGTGCATTAGCGATTGCATCTTCACGATCCTACGATATCAGTTTCAAAACGAAGCAGGTTCGCCACGAACGCCGTGAAGCTCGAAGTGCAGCGACGGAGCGCCGCCGTAGTGGGCCGCTGATTCAACGAGCGCTGGCGAGATAGGGAATCCGAGACACGCTGTGCCCAGCTTTCCCCAACCTTTTCCTAGTGCGTTAGATGGTTCATGAGTTGAACCATCGCTTTTTCCATTTCAATGATGGCTTCCTTTATCTCGTCAAGGTCGTGTACCATCCCAACGACCACCTCGCCCAGAGCATCGCCCTCTTTGGCGCTGAGATTCAAAAACGCCGGGAGGTCGGTCTCCGAGAGCTTCCCGCCAAGGTACGCAACTTCCGCTAGATGATGGGCGATTGTCCCATCGTGGTCGTGAAAGCCCACGGCGGAAAGCCTCTGAATGATACGATCTTGCAATTAGGAAATCGCTGTTATCCACGCACCGTTGTCCTTATCCATCTGTGTGCTCATTTCTCGTATACGATATAGGGAGAAAGGGTGATTTTGAATCAATTATTGCTCATTATTGGGCGCCGGGTTGGTTCCAGATAGTGCCGAACCTAAACCTTTTCCCATGAAGATTTTGTTGCGGAGCTTAGTCTGGTTGGCTGCTGCGATAATCGCGGCGATAACTGGCGTCGGCCACGGGGGCCCACAAACCGCAAGTGCCGCTTCGCCGTCTTTCTGCACTGCATGGTTCCACGAGGCTCAGGGCCATGTGCTCACTTTGTTTCCCGTGGACGGACCTGAGGTGGCGGTTTCGCTGCCCGACGAATTACGGAAGGACTTTCGGCTCATCGCGTTCAGCCCGGACGGCCGGTCCGTCTATGGCCAGAGCAACAGTGGTTTATCCGCGTCGGGCATCACCAAGATCGAGTTTAAGCCGCCCCGCCAAAGCATAGTTCGTGGATCGGTGGGATTCGGGACGATCTGGTCCTTTACTGCGTCTCAAAAGTCGGCGAAAATCTTCGTTTCGGGTATCTTCAGGAGCGGTGGAGTGACGTGCGGCGCCTTCGAGATTGATCCGGATACCGAAACGGCCCGGCCGTTGATGGCAGGCCGGTATCCGGAGTGCGGAGGCGGCATAGGACACATATCCGCGGACGGCAAGAGCATACTGAGCAAACAAGGAAATCGCCTGCGCCTGCTTGACTTGGAGACGGGCGCAGTTCACCCGCTGGCAGGCGGCGTCACGCAGGGCAATTGGTCACCGGATGGGCGATGGATTGCAGCTTGGGGCGCAGGTAGCCTTATCCTAATCGACGCCACTGACACATCAAAGCGAAGGAAGCTCGGGTCCTCTGACTCTGATGTCGTCGAATGGTCGCCGGATTCGAAGTCTCTCTTGATTTCGAAGTCGCAGGTATCGTGCTGGCCGACCATATTCGGTAGCAGTCTCGAAGTTGTGGATGTGGAGACCGGTCGCAGGAAGCTCATCAAGAGTTCTCATTGCCGAGTCGTCGATAGCGCCATTGGCTGGCTGGATAGGGAGGCCGTTCGCTAGCGCAGGTGTTCTGATGCGCAATTCTCAACTAACCGGCGACTGGGCACGGCTCACGCGTACGATACTGAAGGCAGGCGTAAATGAGCTACAATCGACTTGTATCCCTGTTCGGTTCAACCGTTTTCTTTTGTTTTCATTGACCCGCGCTGCTTTCCGAACATGACGCCCACTCTCCCCCAATCCAAGGCCAAGGAATTTCGGGCCCAAATTGCGAAGCGCGTGCTGGTGGCCGACGGGGCCATGGGCACGGTGCTGTATGCAAAGGGCGTGTTCATCAACCGGTCCTTCGACGAACTGAACCTCACGTCGCCGCAATTGATCAAGGAAACGCACCTCGAGTACGTCAAAGCCGGCGCCGAAATTCTGGAGACGAATACTTTCGGTGCGAATCGGACCCGGCTCGCCGCTTTCGGACTCGCCGAGAAACTTCAGGCGATCAACCACGCCGGCGTGAGGCTGGCGCGCGAGGCCGCGCAAGACTCGGCTTTCGTCGCCGGCGCCATGGGACCGCTGGGTGTGCGCATCGAGCCGCTGGGCCCGACCTCGTTCGCCGAGGCGCGGGCGATCTTTCGCGAGCAAGCCGAAGCGCTGGTGGAAGCCGGCGTCGACTTGATCATCCTCGAAACCTTCTACGACCTGAACGAAGTTCGCGAGGCGATTTTTGCCGCGCGCGAAGCTGCCGGCGATGAGATGGCCATCGTCGCGCACGTAACCATCGACGACTACGGCAACATGCGCGACGGCACTACGCCCGAGACTTACACGCGCAAGCTGGATGAGTGGCCGGTGGATGTAATCGGCCTGAATTGTTCCGTGGGACCCAAGGCGACGCTCGAAACCATCGAGCAGATGATGCGCTATTCGCGGAAGCCGATGAGCGCGATGCCCAACGCGGGCCTGCCTTCCGTGGTGGAAGGCCGCAACATCTATCTGTGCTCCCCGGAATACATGGCGCAGTACGCGCGGCGTTTTCTGTGGGCGGGCGTGAAGATCGTGGGCGGCTGCTGCGGGACCACGGCCGATCACATCAAGGCCATCCGATCTGAAGCGCGATCTCTGCAGCCCGCCCGTCAGAAGTTAACGGCGCCCGTGGAAGAACCCGCCGTGCATGTCCAGGCGCTCCCCGCGATTCCCATGGCCGCCAAGAGCGCCCTGGGCGCGAAGCTGGCTGCCGGCAAGTTTGTTGCCTTCGTCGAAATTCTGCCGCCCCGCGGCGTGGATGCTTCCAAGGAAATCGATGGAGCCGCGCAGTGCAAAGCCGCCGGCATCGACTGCATCAACGTCCCCGATGGCCCCCGCGCCAGCGCCCGCATGAGCGCACAGGTTACCTGCCAGTTGATCCAGCAGAAGGCCGGCATTGAAGCGGTGCTGCATTTTTGCTGCCGCGACCGCAATATTCTCAGCATCCAGAGCGAGTTGCTCGGCGCCCACACCACCGGCGTGCGAAATCTGATCTGCATCACCGGCGATCCGCCGCGCATGGGCACTTATCCCGATGCCACCGCCGTATTCGACGTGGATGCAATCGGCCTCACCAACGTCGTAAGCAATCTGAATCACGGCCTGGACATCGGCGGCAACCCCATGGGATCGCAAACGGCGCTGCTCATCGGCGTCGGCGCGAATCCGGGCGCGCTGAATATGGAAGAAGAGCTGCGGCGCTACGAGTGGAAGGCGCAGGCGGGCGCTGAATACGCCGTCACGCAGCCCGTTTTCGATCTCGACCTTCTCGAACAGTTCCTCCGGCGAACCGAACAGTTCAAGCTGCCGGTGATCTGCGGTATCTGGCCGCTCACCAGCTACCGGAATGCCGAATTCATGGTAAATGAGCTGCGCGTCCCCGTGCCTGAGCATTTCATGGAACGCATGCGGCGAGCCGATACCGCCGAACACGCGCGCCGCGAAGGCGTGGCCATCGCCCAGGAAATGGTGCAGCGAGTGCGTTCCATGGTAGCCGGTGTACAATTGAGCGCGCCGTTCGGCCGCTATCCGATGGCGATCGAGGTCGCGGAGGCGATCGGGTCGAGAGACTGATTTCTTCATGAGGTTGTATTGGCGACAGATCTGATTGAGATCGACCCGAACCAGCCCGGCCCCGAGGCCCTCGAACGGGCCGCGATTCATATCCGGCGCGGCGATGTGGTCGCCATTCCTACCGAGGCGCTGTACACGTTGGTTGCCGATCCGCTGAATCTGCATGCTGTCGGCCGCGTGTTCAAAGCCAAGGGCCGCGAGATTCAACGTTCGCTTCCGTTGCTGGTCAGCGGCAAGGCGATGGCCGAGGAGCTCGCGAAGGAATTATCCGGCCGGTTTTACCTCTTGGCCCGCCATTTCTGGCCTGGACCGTTGACTATCATCGTGCCCGCTTCGGCCAAGGTGCCCTTGAAAGTAACCGGCAACACGGGACGCCTGGCGATGCGCCAATCGCGCGCCCGCGTTGCCCAGGCCCTGGTCGACTGGCTGGATCAGCCGCTGATCGCCACCAGCGCGAACATCTCCGGACAGCCCACCTGCAAGAGCGGAATCGAGGTCTTCGGCACCATGGATGGCCGCGTGGACCTCGTGCTCGACGGCGGCACATGCACGGGCCAAGGCGCTACCACCGTCGATATCACCGAGCCGTATTGGAAAGTGATCAAGGAAGGCGTAATTTCAGAAAAGCAAATCGCCGACGCCTTGAAAGGCCAGTAGCATCCCGCCCGCTAATGCCCTGGCCCGTTCCAGTCGATTAATCGGTTAGCATGCAACACGCCCTCGCGGACGATTGGGACCTGCACTGGACCCACCTCGATACCGCCGCCCGCTGGAATCCGGCACAAAAATACCGCCGCCGCCTGATCCTGAATGCCCTCCAGATAACGGGCAGCGGACACAACGCCCGCGTGCTCGATATCGGCAGCGGTCAGGGCGACTTCGCAATCGATCTTCTCGCACGGCATCCGCGGGCACTTCTGTCAGGCGTTGAATTAAGCCGCGCGGGCGTGTCCATCTCGTCCAAGCGCGAGCCTCGAGCGCGCTTTTTCGAACGCGACCTTCTACAATCGGCCGCTCCACCCGAGGGCCTGGAAGGCTGGGCTACGCACGCAGTCTGTTCGGAAGTCCTCGAGCACGTGGACCACCCCGAGCTGCTGCTTCGCAACGCACTGCCGTGGATGGCGCCGGGTTGCCGCGTGATAGTCACCGTCCCCGGCGGACCCATGTCCAGCTTTGACCGGCACATTGGGCACCGCCGTCACTTTGATGCCGCATCCCTGCGCAGCTTGCTGGAGCGAGCCGGCCTGAACGTCGACAGCGTCACCTGCGCGGGATTTCCGTTCTTCAACCTGTATCGCCTCACGGTAATCGCGCGTGGTGACCGGCTTCTCGAGGATATTTCGCGGCCCGGCGGCGCCGCCCCCCGCTGGGCCGCCCGAGCGGCTATGCGGTTGTTTGACGCTTCATTTTCCTTCAATCGAAGCCGCGGCTCGTTGGGCTGGCAGATGCTGGCGCTGGCTCGTCTGTCAAGCTGACATTCTTACAACACATCCCCGCCGGAATCGCCCAGCTTCACCCGGATATTCACCGTGCGCCCCGCCCGGAAGACAGTCAGTTCAATCGTGTCTCCCGTACGCTTGCGCGCCAGCGTCCGGGTTATGGCATCGTCACGATCCACCGGGTGCCCGTCAATCGACATGATCAGATCGCCGCCCACCACTAACTGCGCATTGCCGATCTGCACCTGCTGCTTCCCGCCGCGCAGCCCGGCGCGCGCGGCGGCGCCGTTGGCTTCCACTTCTTGCACCAGCAATCCGCCTTGCGTCGGAAGCTGCAGCGCGTCGGCGTAATCGCCCGCCACCCACACCACGCTGACGCCCAGCCGCGGGCGCTTACGTCCATTCTGGTAATCGTCCAGCATCGCCTTGGCGCGATTGATGGGCATCGCGAATCCGATGCCGATGTTGCCCCCCGACCCCAGAATCGCGGTGTTGATCCCCAGCACATTGCCCGCCGAATCAAGCAGCGGCCCGCCCGAGTTGCCCGGATTGATGGCCG
>JAYTVY010000437.1:0-4514 GCA_043743755.1 Bryobacterales bacterium
CCGTTCAGCAGGCCAACTGGGAGGAAAACTCGTTCGACTCGCAGATCTGGATTGCCTTGCCGGCCACCGGCGTCCGCTACCAGCTCACCAGCGGAAAGAAGTCCAGCCAGAATCCGCGCTGGTCGCCGGATTCCAAGCGTCTCGCCTTCGTATCCGACCGCGAGGGCAAGCAGCAGATCTACGTAATCGCGCCGAACGGCGGCGAGGCTGCCCAGCTTACCAGCGAAGAGAATGGCGTCAATAATTTCGATTGGTCGCCCGACGGAGCCGCCATCGCTTTCACTTCCACTGGCCCGGATTCGAAGCCGCGCAAGGACCGCAAGGAAAAGTATGGCGACTTCGAAATTATCCAGGGCGATTACACCATGGTTCACCTTTGGATAGTGAAGGCGCCCTCTGAAATTCCCGCCGATCCGAAGGCGCGCCCCAAGCCCGAAGCGCTCACCGAAGGCGACAGGTTCAGCGTGTCTTCGTTCGAATGGGCGCCTGACGGCAAGCGCATCGCATTCACCGCCACGCGCGATCCGGATCTCGGATCCTCATACACTTCGGAGATCTACGTCCTCGACCTCGCCGACAAACACACCCGCAAGCTGATCGACGGCAAGGGTCCGCACAACGGACCCGTGTGGTCGCCCGATGGCAAGCAGATCGCGTTCTCCACTTCCAACGGCGCCGAGTTTTACTTTTATGCGAACACCCGCCTCGCCGTGGTGTCCGCGGACGGCGGAAAGCCGCGCATCCTCACCGTTGAGTTCGACGAAGATCCCGGCATCATTGACTGGGGTCCCGATGGAATCTATTTCAGCGCGCAACAGAAAACCGATCGCCATCTCTTCCGCTTGAACCCCGAGAGTCTGAAGGTGGATCGGCTCAGCGCGCCGGAGCATTCCCTGTGGAGCGGGGTTTCCTTCACACCTGACCATAAGACGCTGGCCGCCGTCGGCGGGCAGCCTAACCGTTTTGCGGAAGTAATGACCACTTCGGTTCGCGATTTCGCGCCCAAGACGTTGACCGATTTCGCCGGTCAATGGAAGGAGTTTCGCCTGGCCACGCGCGAGGTGATCGAGTGGAAGTCCTCCGACGGCGCGGCCATCCAGGGCATTCTCATCAAGCCCGCCGACTATGACGCCACCCGGAAATACCCGCTGCTAGTGGTAATTCACGGCGGGCCTACGGGAGTCGACAATGCCGCACTGGGGCCTGACCGCTATTATCCCGTCGAGCGCTTTGCGGCCAAGGGCGCCTTGATCCTGAAGCCGAACTATCGCGGCTCGGCCGGGTACGGCGAGAAATTTCGCGCGTTGAATGTCCGCAATCTCGGACTCGGCGATTATCAGGATGTCATCTCCGGTGTCGATTCCTTGATCGCCAAAGGCATGGTGGACAAGGATCGTGTCGGTGCCATGGGCTGGAGTCAGGGCGGATATATTTCGGCTTTCATCACCACCTACAGCGACCGCTTCAAGGCCGTTTCCGTGGGCGCGGGCATTTCGGACTGGACCACTTACTACGTCAACACCGACATTCACCCGTTCACCCGCCAGTATCTGAAAGCCACGCCGTGGGACGATCCCGACATCTACAAGAAAACGTCGCCCATCTCGTATGTGAAGACCGCGAAGACGCCCACGCTGATTCAGCACGGCGATCAGGACAAGCGCGTCCCGCCGCCAAACGCGTTCGAGCTGTATCAAGCCCTGCAGGATCGCGGCGTCCCGGTCAAGCTGATTCTCTATAAAGGCTTCGGCCACCCAATCAATAAACCCAAACAGCAGCGCGCCGTGCTGGAACACAACTACGATTGGTTCAGCCAATACATCTGGAGCGAAAAGTAGTGGGGCGGACCCCCTGGTCCGCGCGGGGCCCGCTGGCCCCGCTCTTCTTGCTACTCCTAGCCTCCACACTCCTCGCCCAACCCGACGCCCCCGCGCGCTTGGCCTCCCGCGCCCTTGCCAGCACACCCATGATCGACGACGTCCGCGAACTCTGTGACCGCATCGGCGGCCGTCCCACCGGTTCAGCCGCGTGCAACCGCGCCATCGAATGGAGCGCCAAAAAGTTCCGCGACGCCGGCATCGATCGCGTGTCTCTTGAGACGTTCTCCGTCCCATCGCTGTGGTTGCCGGGAACCGCTGAAGCCTCCGCCGGCGCGCCCGAGCGATTCGCCGTCCGCATCGCGGCCGCGCCAATGTCCATATCCACCAAGGGCCAACTCGATGCTCGCCTGCTGGACGGCGGCGAGGGTACGCCGGAATCGATTGCCAAACTCGGCGTCTCCGCACGCGGCGCCATCGTGCTGGTCCATTCCCGGGAGATGAAGACCTTCGACGATTTGTTCGCTGAATATCTTCGCAATCCCACGGTACTGGACGCTGCCAAAAAAGCGGGCGTGGCGGCGCTGTTGCTTGAGTCCACGCGGCCGCGCGGGCTGCTGTACCGGCATCCCCTGACTCTGGACGGGTCCATGATCGGATTCCCGGTCGCCATCGTCTCGCGCGAGCATTCCGAACGGCTCGCCCGGCTCGCCGAAAAAGGTGAAGTGCGCATGCGGCTCAACATCGTGAACAAGACCGGCGGGTCGTTCGAATCCAAGAACGTGGTGGCGGAAATCCGTGGCCGCGAGAAGCCCGATGAAATCGTGCTGGTGGGCGCGCACTTGGATTCCTGGGACCTGGGCACGGGAGCCGAGGACAACGGCGTAAACGCCGCCATGGTCATCGATCTCGCGCGCGGCTTTCACCAGTTGGGCATCACGCCGCGCCGCACCATCCGGTTCGTATTGTTCACCGGCGAAGAACAGGGCATGTGGGGATCGGTGGGCTATGTGGCGCGGCACAAATCCGAGCTCGATAAACACGCGGCAGTAGTGATTTTTGACACTGGATCGGGCCGCACCAGCGGCTTCTATCTCAACGGACGCGAGGACTTGCGCAAGGCAGTCAATGATGCGCTTGCGCCGGTGGCCGCCTTCGCGCCCTTTGAGCATCTGACAGATGCGCTGGACGGCACCGACAATTTCGACTTCATACTCTCGGGCGTTCCGAACCTGGTCGCAATCCAGGATCCGATTCCGTATCTACCCGATTACCATGCCGAGTCCGATACATTTGACCGCGTCAACGCGCGCGAGCAGCGCATCACGGAAGCGATTGCGGGCGCGCTGCTTTGGGCTTTCGCCGAAAATCGCGACCTCCCGGCCAGACGCCAGAATCGAGCGGAAGTGGAGAAGCTGCTAATCGACACCAAACTCGATTTGCAGATGAAAGCCTTTGGCCAGTGGGACGATTTCAAATCCGGCAAGCGCGGCCTGTACTGAGCGGCTTCACCCGATGCCCATCTCGTCGGGCACTTCCAGCGGCGTTCCGCACTTGCGGCAGATGAGCGAGCCGCAGTCGCCGCACGGAAGCGGATCGGAAACGGGTGCGCGGCAGGCGGGGCAATAGAATTCGGCATCGGCCATACCTGTTACACTAACAGCAGAAACCTCCGAGCGTGACTACCGTCCGTTCTCTCATCTTCATTTCCTTGTTGCTTTGCGCGGGCTGCGGGATGCAGCAATCGCGCACGCCCATGCTGGCCGAAGCCTACGCGGGGCCCACCACGCTCAATCTCCGCCAGGAGCTGACGCCGAAATCGCCCGTCTCGGCAACCGTGAAGCACGGCGATCGCCTGGAAGTGCTGGAGTACAAGCGCCGATTCGTCCGGGTCCGCACCAGCCAGGGCGCTGAAGGATGGACCGACAATCGGCAGTTGCTGACGCCGGATCAGATGAACGCTTTGAAAACGGTTGCCGAACAGTCGGCCCGGTTTCCTTCGCAGGGCGCCGCGACGGTGTACGAATCGCTGAACATGCACACTGAGCCGAGCCGCGGGTCGCCTAGCTTTGTGCAGATCGCGCACGGCAGCAAAGTGGATGTCATCGGTCACAAGATCACGCCGCGAACCCAGGCGGTGAAGGCGCCGGCTCCCGCGAAGCCGAAACCGAAGCCGTCGCGGAAGCGAAGCAAGGAGAAGCAAGCCGCGAAAGTTGCGCCGCCTCCCATGCCGCCCGCCCCTAAACCCCCCGAGAACTGGCTGGAACTTTCCGGAACCTCCGAAGAGGAAGCGGAAGCCAAGGAAAACAATCAAAAGACCGCACAGCAGGCCGCGGCCCAGGATATTCCCATGGACGACTGGAGCCAGGTCCGCACGCGCGAGGGCAAAGTGGGATGGGTGCTGTCGCGCTTGCTGCTGATGGGCATCCCCGACGACGTAGCGCAGTATGCGGAAGGCCATCGCATCACCTCCTACTTCGCGCTGGGAGACGCTCACGACGAAGCGGAAAAGAAGCACTGGCTGTGGACCACCATCGGCAAGGGAGTGGAACCGTACGAATTCGACAGCTTTCGCGTCTTCGTATGGAACCGCCGCCGGCATCGCTATGAAACGGGCTTTATCGAGCGAAACGTGGTGGGCCACTTTCCGGTGCAAGTGGAAACATCGGGAGCCAACGCGACATTTTCGGTGGTGGT
>JAYTVY010000438.1:0-10282 GCA_043743755.1 Bryobacterales bacterium
GCGACCAAATTCGCGCCATTATCAAGAGTCAGGGATTTCACGAATCCAAGATCAACCAAAGAGTGGCCACCGTCCAGAGGGATGTCGATGCGGCTAGGCTTCAGATCGCCGAGTTGTTTGCTCTGTCCATGTCGAATGATGCCTATTATCAATTACGCAAACTTGCCAAAGGTTGGGACGGGCATTATCATCTGGATCCCGATTTGCATGCAGGTTTAGCCCAAGAACTGCGGTATTTGAAGATGCTTGGCTACATCACATTCGACAAAGATACCAACGTCAAGGGCGTCGGGAACCTCCCAAAAGGGAACCAGTACAACCTGTCCCGCTTCATATCGGTCACCGACACTGGCAGACGCTCTATTGAGCTTCGGGAAGATGCATTGAAGCAGCTCGGACGATAGCCCCTGAAGATGGCGGAATGCTCTCATGGCCAGAACGGGACCGTGGGCAGTACAATTCTTGAGATGGGCCAATCACTGGAGCAACGGTTCGATGAGGCCATGCATGAACTGTACTCGCGCATTGTACACGCCTGCGGCAGGAAATATCACCCGACGATCTTCCACGACATGCTGGAATCGCAAGGCGGTCTGGAGACAGCCCATCGGTTGCTCAGACCGGATGCCGATTTCTTTTCCTATGGCTTCCAGAGGCTTTGTGAATTGAAGAAGGCGGATCTGACAATGCAAGCGATGATTCTCCGGCTGGACTACGCAGATCAGTTGTTCACGGCGGCAGAGATTCAGACCGCCGGAGAGAGGTTGAAAGCGGCAGCACAATTATGTGGTTGCTAAGTGTTTCTGCCCTCCGGCGGAAGCGGCTCAATGGCAGTCAACGGCCGTTTTCACCCAAGATCGCAAAGTTTCTGGTGCCGGCGACTGCCCCGAAAGGTCGCTCCACTTTTGGTTAACTACAGGTGGCCCGTTAACTACAGGTGGCCCGTTCGTTCGGTTCCCGAATGATCGCCTTGCCGCCGCCGTTAACCGCCGCGGTGGTCCAGTCACTGACGTTCTGGACTAGCCGAAGCATCTTGTTGGTGACAAACGGCCCATACAAAGGTCAGACCTCCGCCGGATAGGGTTCCGGTTGACCAAGCGAGGCATGCCGGGGGTGAACATTGACGGCGGCCGCGGGGCGGATGCTGGCAAGTCGGTATCTGTTGGAACCAGCAATGCCGCCCGCATAGGTTATCTGCACCCGAGCCGACACCGAGTCCCGGTTGCCCCCCTTCCTCCCCGAATGCGAAGATAGATAGCGCTTCACCATGCGCCTACCATGAGCCGAGTATGAGATTTCTTCCCCGCGAAGAAAAGTTCTACGACTTCTTCCTGAGCCAGGCCAAGGTCATCATGGAGGCTGCCCAGACGCTGCTCGACGGCGCCCAGGCCGGCAACTCCGCCTTGGCCAGCGCCGCCGCCAAAATCAAGACCCTCGAGCAACGCGGCGATGAGCTGATCCATGAAATCTACAGCCGCTTGAACGCGACTTTCATCACGCCCATGGATCCGGAGGACATCCACTCGCTTTCCTCGCACCTGGACGATGTGCTGGACGGAATCGAAGACGCGGCGCACCGCATGGTGGCGTACCGTTTAGATCCGATTCCCCCCATGGTAGTGGAGCTGTGCAAGATCGTATATACCTGCGCGCGGTCGCTGGAGGAAGCTTTCCAGGCGCTGAGCCGCGATGAGCCGGTGCTGAAGCACTGCATCGAAGTGAATCGCCTGGAAGAAGTGGCGGACCAGCTGGTGCGGAGCGCCGTCGAGGAATTGTTCCTGAAGGAGAAAGATCCCATCCAACTGATGAAGCTGAAGGAGATCTACGAATTTCTGGAACAGACCACGGACAACTGCGAAGACGTTGCCGACGTGCTGCAAAACGTCTCCGTGAAAAACGTCTGACGGCATGGAGACCAACTTTGTACTGACTACGGTCATCATCCTGATCGCGCTGGCGTTCGATTTCATCAACGGCTTTCACGATGCCGCCAATTCCATCGCGACGGTAGTCTCGACGCGGGTGCTGAGCCCGCTGAAGGCCGTGGCGTGGGCCGCCATGTGGAATTTCGCAGCGGCGTTCCTGCTGGGAACCGCTGTGGCCAAGACCGTGGGCTCGGGAATGGTGCACCTGGAATACGTGACGCCGATGGTGATTCTGGCCGGCGTGCTGGGCGCCATCACCTGGGATCTGATCACTTGGTGGCTGGGGCTGCCCACCAGCTCATCGCATGCGTTGATGGGCGGCTACGCCGGGGCCGCGATGGCGCACGTGGCGCACTCCAGAGGGTTGCTGCACAGCTTCGATGCGATCATCGTCAGCGGCTGGACGCTGACGCTGATCTTCATTGTCCTGGCGCCGCTGCTGGGCATGGGACTGGCGATCCTCTTGATGATCGTGGTCTACCGGCTGTTCCATAATTTCAGTCCTCGGAAAATGGACCGCTACTTCCGGCGGCTGCAGCTTCTGTCGAGCGCGGCGCTGAGTCTGTCGCACGGGAACGGCGACGCTCAGAAGACCATGGGAATTATCACGGCCGTGCTGGTGACGGCCAAGTACCAGACCAAATTCGAGGTTCCGATCTGGGTGATGCTGGCGGCCTGCGCCGCGATCGCGCTGGGGACGCTTAGCGGCGGCTGGCGGATTATTTACACCATGGGCGCGCGGCTTACCAAGCTGAAGCCCCGGACCGGATTCTGCGCCGAGACGGCGGCGGCGATGGTGATCATTTTTACCGCGAACTTCATGCATCCCGCGCCACCCATCTCGACGACGCACGTGACCGCGGGCGCCATCATGGGAGTGGGATCCATTCAGCGGCTCAAGGCCGTGCGCTGGGGCGTGGCGAAGAACATCGTCTGGGCGTGGGTGGTGACGATTCCGGCGTCGGCTGTGGTGGGGTGGCTGTCACTGAACGTGTTCCACTTTTTCTTCCCCGGAGTGTAGGGGAAAGCGGAGTGAAATGGACACAAGGAGCCGTGCTCACTGTGGTTAAATCACCACACACGAAACTTTACAAACCGTTTTGAATCAAATGCCTGGGCGGCACGTCCCTGGGCCTGTTAGAATGAACCTTTGGTTCAAGACTAAGGTGGCAGGAGGTGACGGTGCGATTTGAGACCACTGTCCAGCGGGCGGTTGAAGCAACTGGTGTAGGTCTTCATAGCGGGGTCCCCGTGACCATCCGGATTCTGCCGGCGCCGCCAGCCACGGGCATCGTTTTTATTCGCACCGATCTCGACAATTTCGCAATCCCGGCAAGCTGGCGGTATGTGGCGCGAGTGAGCTACGCCACCAGTTTGATGCGCCAGGGCGTGCTGATCTCAACCACCGAGCATCTGCTGAGCGTGCTGTACAGCATGGGTATCGACAACGCCTATGTGGAGATCGATAACCTGGAAGTACCGATCCTGGACGGCAGCGGGCAGCCGTTTGTGGATCTGCTGCGGAACGCGGGGCTGAAATCCTATCGCAAGCGCAAGCGGTATCTGCGCATCCGCCGCCCTGTGACGGTGGAAGCGCCGGGCAAGCGCATCTCGATTTTGCCGGCCGACCAGTTTCTGCTCACCGTGGACGTGTATTACGAGCATCCACTGATCGGAAAACAGTCGCTGGATATGGAAGTAACGCCTGAGCGCTATGCCGCGGATATCGCACCGGCGCGCACGTTCGGATTCGCGCATGAGCTGGACCAGATGCGCGATATGGGCCTGATCCGCGGCGCAACGCTGGAGAACGCGGTGTGCTTCGATCCGGACTCGGCGCGCAATCCGGAAGGGCTGCGCTTCGCCGATGAATGCTGCCGGCACAAGGCGCTGGACCTGATCGGAGACCTGGCGCTAATGGGGAAGCCGCTGCTGGGCCACGTGATCGCCGAACGCGCGGGCCATGCGATGCACGCGGCGCTGGTGTCGAAGATCATGTCGGATCCGTCGTTGTTTGAGATGCTGCACTTCGACCAGCTGGCGGAGCGCGGGGTGCACGCGCTGGTGAGTTAGGGGGAACGAACGCGGGGCGCGGACCGCGAGTGAATCGAAAGGCAGGAGAAGGCTGCGTCGCGACGGGTGTCGGTGCGCTTCCTGACGGGCGCGGCGTGCATGCGCTCGTGAGTTAGGCGGAACGCGGGGCGGGCACGAGTAAGGCAGGAGACGGCTGCGCGACGGGTGGCGGTGCGCTTCCTGACGGGCGCGGCTCCGATAGAGTGGATGGGAGCGCTGGGGCGATAGAAGAAGCGGCGGTGGGTTAATCGCCGAAGGAGCCGACTTCTTCGCGGGTCTCGGGCTTCGGCGCTGCAGGAAGGATCTCGCCGATTGACACCAAGTCGGCGGGTTTGGGGGCTTCCTTCAGGACATGCTCGCGGTAGAGTTTGGCCATTCGCTCATTTTCCTGGGTCTGGCGGAGCTTCTCATCGCGGGCGCGGGTTTTTTCCTCGCGAGCGGTTTTGGCGATGCCCTTGGAATCGAGGTCATGCTGCACATCCATGGTGACCAGCTCATCCTTCAATACCAGCGAATGCTCCATTTGAGGCAGCTTCACGGCTTTACCGCCGGCGAAGATTTCGTGGCGGCCGTGCTCGTCATACCACTTGGTGAGCGTGGCGGTCATGTGCATCTTTTCGATGATGTTGCGCCAGCCGACGCCGGTGTTATATGCACAGAAGGAAATTTCGCCTTCCTGCGTGGCGTAGGGGATGATGCACTGCTCAGTGCGGCGGAAATCGTAATTGAAGAGATCCTGGAACCACATGCCGGCGATGAAGAGGAAGTTCCAGCGGTCTTTGCGGCGCTTCTCGATATCGTCCATGGTGCGGTCACCCGACACCTTGCCGTAATCGCGTCCGGTGACGTGGAAGCACTTGTCGAATTTCGCCAGCATATCCGTCATCTTGAACTGGGACGGAGCTTTGAAGGGATCGTAATTGCGCAGCAGCGCGAGCCCGGCGCCAATGCCCGAGAGCACTTTGCCCCGCGCGCCGTCGGTGACGCGCGCGATGTCCTTCGCCAGCCGCTCCGCATTGAGGAATGCGGTGACGGGCGCGAATTCCTTGGTTTCCTTGTCGATCATCACGGCCATGCCGATGCCGCAGTTGGGATGGCAGCCGCAGCTCAACTGGCCCCATTCGGCGGCAGGTCCGTGAACCATGTCGGCGAAATCGGAGAACGTGGCCATGAAGGAGATTGGGAACCAGTCGCGAATGGGCTCGCCCATGCCGATCTGGTTTTTCACGTCGTGCGCGAGATGCGACAGGGTGTAGCGCTGCGCTTCGCGGCGGTCGTCGGTGACGGCTTCGTCGCGGCCGGTGAACGAAACCGGCTGGAAGCTGAGGAATGAAATCTTCTTGGGATTGTCCAGCGCGAACTGGATGATGCGGCCCACCTGCTCATTGTTGATGCCGTTGATGATGGTGGTGACAGGCACGATCTCGACGCCGGCTTCGTGCAGATTGTTGATGGCCTGCAGCTTCACGTCAAACAAATTTCCGACGGCGCGGTGCGAGTTGGCGGCATTCCCTATGCCGTCAAACTGCAGATATGCGTATCTGAGTCCGGCTTCGGCGGCTTGGCGGCAGAAATCCTTGCTCTTGGCGAACTCGATGCCGTTGGTGGCTGCTTGGACCGAGTTGTAGCCCACCTTGCGCGAGTAGCGGACGGCGTCCAGGAAGTACGGCGAAAGCGTCGGCTCGCCGCCGGAAAACTGCACGGACATCTGGCGGCGCGGCTTGATGGAAATTGCGTTGTCGAGCAGCCTCTGGATATCTTCCCAGGACAGCTCATGCACGAACCCGACCTGGTTGGCATCCATGAAGCAGGGGTCGCACATCATGTTGCAGCGGTTGGTGAGATCGACGGTGAGGACCGATCCGCGGCCATGCTTGATGGTGCTGGTGCCGTGATTGTGGAGCTTTTCGTCGGCGTGGGCGCGGATGTCGCGACCCGGGAAGACGTCCTCGAGGTGCTTGAAGAAGGCGGTATCCATGGCCATGACATCTTCGAAGCGGCCGTGGGTGGGGCACTCCTTCACCATCAGGATCTTGCCATCGCGCTCGATGATTTGCGCTTTGATCTCGCCAACCTTTTCATTCAAAAGGATTTCGTGGGGCAGCTTGCCGTCGACAATCTGTTGCCGGATCTCCGGGACGCAGCGCGGGCAGAGAGAATCGGTCTCGCGGGGCCAGCCGAGCGGGGGCTTCGTTTTCTCGTAGCTTTTGAGCAGCGGCTTTTCTGACCATTTCGGCGTAAACGACGGATTCTGCTTGATTTGGTTGAGCTTGTCGTATACCACCCAGGCGGCTCCGGCGGCCATGGTCACGGCTTTCTCAGCGTACTTGATCGGCTTGCGCATAGTTTTCTCGGTTGAGACTGCTTCCGCGGTCTCCCTCCCAGGAGTCAGATTGCCTTTTAAGAGTATAAGGGACATTGGGTTAAGACATCTACACGATTGGGTCAAAGCGACACAATTGTCCACCGTATGGGGATATGTCGAATCGAACGGGCAGACACCAAGTACTTGCCTTAGGCGAACATAGGAATATGACGCCGAACGAGGTCAAACGGCTGGCCGGTTTGTGCGGCTTTGAACTCGCTGGAGTGGCCGCGGCGGCGCCGCTTTCGGACCACCGTCATTACCAGGCGTGGGTGCAAGGAGGTAAGGCCGGCGCCATGGGTTATCTCACGGATCATAGGGGGGATCTAAGGGCCGATCCGCGCTTGCTGCTGCCGTCGGCGCGATCGGTGATCTGCGTGGGGAAGCTCTACAACGGCCCGGAGGCGCGGTCGGCTGAATTCGCCGATCCGGATCGGGCGTGGATCTCGCGCTATGCGTGGGGTGACGACTATCACGAGGTGCTGCGGGGCGGGCTGGATCAGCTGGCCGGCGCGCTGGGCGAGCATGAGTACAAAGTCTGCGTGGATACCGCGCCGCTGCTGGAACGCGCTTACGCGCGCGAGGCGGGTCTGGGCTGGACGGCGAAAAACACGTGCCTGATTAACCAGCAGCAGGGGAGCTGGTTCTTTCTGGGCGAACTGCTGACGTCACTGGAGATTGCACCGGACGCGCCGCCCGCGGACCGGTGTGGAACCTGCACGGCGTGCATCGATGCGTGTCCCACGCAGGCGATCGCGCCCGCGGGGTATGAGCTGGACGCGCGGCTGTGTATCGCGTATTTGACCATCGAACTGCGCGGACCGATTCCCGGGGAACATTCAGCGAGTGTGGGGCGGCATGTTTTCGGATGCGACATCTGCCAGGATGTGTGCCCCTGGAATCGGGATGCGCCGGTGACTGGGGACGCGCGGTTCGCTCCGCGTGAGATGGCGCCGGAGCTCGAGAAGCTGGCGAGTCTTACGGAGGCGGAGTTTAGCGAAGCGTTTCGAGGGAGTGCGGTGCGGCGAGCGCGATATTCCGGGTTTTTGAGGAACGTGGCGATTGCGATGGGGAACACGGGGAACGCGAAGTATGGGGCGGCGCTGGAGAGATTGAGTGCGTCGGGGGACGTGGTGGTGAGTGAAGCGGCGAAGTGGGGCCTTGCCCAACTAACACCCGGCTAACCTTACACTGAAATTTGCACTCCATCCGCGTTAACCGTAAGGCCGCCGGACGTCTGGCTTCCGGCCATCCCTGGGTCTTTTCGAGCGATGTCACGGTCCGCGGCGAGGCCGAGCCAGGGGACGCCGTGGTGGTGGTGGACCCGTCCGGCCGAGCCCTGGGGACGGCGCACTACAGCGCCTCATCGCAGATCACGCTGCGGATGTTGTCGGATCGCGTGGAGCCGGTGGAGCGTGAGTTTTTTCTGCGGCGCATCGCGGCCGGCGACGCATATCGCAAGCGCATCGTTTCGGGATCGGATGCGTTCCGGCTGATCTTCGCGGAAGCGGATCAGCTTCCGGGGCTCATCGTGGACCGCTATGGCGGCTATCTGGTTATTCAGACCTTGACTCAGGGCATGGATCGCGCCAAGGGCGAGATTGTGAGCTGTCTGGAGGAATTATTCGCGCCGTCCGGAATTCTGGAGCGCAACGACTCTTCGGTGCGGCGGCGCGAGGAGCTGCCGCTGATTTCGGGCGTGCTGCGAGGCGAGGTTCCGGAGAGCGTGGAGGTTCGGATTAACGGTCTGGCTTTCGGCGCGGATTTGCTGCACGGGCAGAAGACTGGGATTTATCTGGATCAGCGCGAGAACTACGTGGCGGCGGCGCGCTACGCGCAGGGACGCGCACTCGATTGCTTCACTTCCACCGGCGGATTCGCGCTGCATATGGCCGGGCGCTGCGAAAGCGTGCTGGCGGTGGACAGCTCGGCGGGGAGCCTGCAGACGGCGGAGAAAAATCGAGACCGCAACGGGATCACCAACGTTCAGTTCGAGGAAGGCGATGTGTTCGATGTGCTGGCGCGCGAAGCGGGGGCGCATCACCGGTACTCCACGGTAGTGCTGGATCCGCCGGCGTTCGCGCGGTCGCGCGCCAGCGTGGAGGGCGCGGCGCGAGGATACAAGGAGATCAACCGCCGCGCGCTGGAACTGCTGACGCCGGGCGGCGTGCTGGTGACATGTTCGTGCTCGCACCATGTTAGCGAAGCCATGCTGCTGGAGATTGTGGCGGAGGCAGCGCTGGACGCGGGGAAAAAGCTGCGCGTGATTGAGCGCCGCACGCAGGCGGCGGATCATCCGATCCTTTTGACGGTGCCGGAGACGCTGTACTTGAAGTGCTTGATCCTGGAAGTTATGGGTTCGTAGGGGGTACGGGCAAGGCCCCGCATCAGGGGGGTGGCATTGCGCCCGGGGGCTTGGCTGCGCCATCGTAACGGGTTGCTGGTGGCCTGGTTTTCCACGGCCAAAATCTCAGGCAAAACTTACTGGAGGACCGCTTGAACCTGTATTCCGCACCCACGCTCTTGTTGCGGCGCAAACGCCTGTTTCCGCTCCTGCTGCCCCTGCTGACGGCGCTGGTACTGGCGGTAATCGCCCCGATGCAGACGCATGCCCAAACGCCCGAGGCCGCCGGGGAAGCGCATCTGGTTCTGCCCGATCTCAGCCAAGCGACATTCCTGGGGGGAATTGACGGACGCACGCTGTTGATGTACGGGCTGGGCGTCTGCGCGCTGGGGCTTCTGTTCGGGCTGGTGATCTTCACGCAGCTCAAAAACATGGCCGTGCACCGGTCAATGCTTGAAATCTCCGAGCTGATTTACGAAACCTGCAAGACCTATCTGCTGACCCAGGGGAAATTCCTGCTGATTCTGGAATTCTTCATCGGGATCATCATGGTGGTCTATTTCGGCATGCTGCAGACGCCGCCGCTGGGCGCCTTCAAGGTGGTTGTGATCCTGCTGTTCAGCTTGGTCGGCATCGCGGGCAGCTATGGCGTGGCGTGGTTTGGAATTCGGGTGAACACGTTCGCCAATTCGCGCACGGCCTTCGCCAGCCTGCAGGGGAAACCATTTCCGTGTTACGAGATTCCGCTCAAAGCCGGCATGAGCATCGGCATGCTGCTGATCAGCGTGGAGCTGCTGATCATGCTGTTCATCCTGCTGTTCATTCCAGGCGACTACGCGGGCCCGTGCTTTATCGGATTCGCCATTGGCGAGAGCCTGGGCGCGGCGGCATTGCGCGTGGCGGGCGGCATCTTCACCAAGATCGCCGACATCGGCGCGGATCTGATGAAGATTGTGTTCAAGATCAAGGAAGACGACGCGCGCAACCCCGGCGTGATCGCGGATTGCACCGGCGACAACGCGGGCGACTCGGTGGGACCAAGCGCCGACGGCTTCGAGACGTATGGCGTCACCGGCGTCGCGCTGATTTCCTTTATCCTGCTGGCGGTGAATACGCCGATGCTCAAGGTTCAATTGCTGGTGTGGATCTTCGTCATGCGCGTGGTGATGGTGATCTCGTCGGGCGTGTCGTATTTCATCAATGCCGCGATAGCCAAGGCGCGCTACGCGGATCGGGACAAACTGAACTACGAAGTGCCGCTGACCACGCTGGTGTGGCTGACTTCCATCATTTCCATCGCGCTGACCTATCTGGTTTCGTACTACATGATTCCCGATCTGGGCGGCGATACCACGCTGTGGTGGAAGCTGTCGAGCGTAATCACGTGCGGCACGCTGGCGGGAGCGATCATTCCCGAGCTGGTAAAGGTGTTCACGTCCATGCATTCGCGGCACGTGCGCGAAGTAGTAACCTCATCGCGCGAGGGCGGCGCATCGTTGAACATTCTCTCGGGGCTGGTGGCGGGAAACTTCAGCGCTTACTGGCTGGGCATGGCCATCATCTTCCTGATGGGCG
>JAYTVY010000439.1:0-2923 GCA_043743755.1 Bryobacterales bacterium
ATGCCGGGCAACTGCGCCGCGCTGGTGAACGCCAACAGCACCACCACACTGGATCTACCGGCGCACGCCATGGCCGGCTTCCAGGGCTACATCATCGCAGTCAGTAACTTCCAATATTGCCACGCATTCGCCTTCATCAGCGACACGGCGGCAACCAACCTCGCCGAGGGCTACCTCGCCATCCAGCTTGACATCGTCGCGCTGGATCGGACGGGCGTCCTGGGTGAAAACAAGGCCCACTAACTCCGGCCGCAAGACCGGACCAAGAGAGGGGGAGCTTCGGCTCCCCCTCTTTTTTTGTGCCTTGCGAAAAGCTATTTTGGAAGCGCGGTTTCCGCCGTCTCGTCTTTGACCACGTGACCGTTCTCGGCTTCGCGGATGATCAAGCGCGTGCGGATCACCTCGGCGTCCGTCTTCACGCGCGCCGCCAAGTCGCGCTTTTCCCGGCGATTCAATACAAACGGCACCGGCCGGATTACCGATTCAGGCTGGCCCCACGTTCCCCCGCCGGACGGCAGCGTAACAATCAGCTCGACACCGATCGGCGTGGTGGCCGCATGCCCCGCATTCCGCACGCTTACCTTAATCGCCGCTGTTGCTCCGTCGCGTTGCACCGCCACCGTGGAAAGCAAAACGGGCGGATGCGCGCAGCCTGCAAGGCATAGCCAGAGTCCTGCCAGTAAACCATCCCGAGTGAGTTTCATGCCGGCAGCGTCCCGTTCTTTCCTCGCACCAGGCGGCGCTCCAGCCGCGCCTTGCGGCGTAGCCGGACCTCCGTGCTCTCGACGTCAATCGCGGAGCGGGCCATCTCCAGCGCCAGCCCGTAATTCCGCTCGCGATGCTCGTAATATTTCGCGAGCTCTTCATAGGCGCAAGCGCGCCACGGGTTGCGCGTCGCGGCCAGCTCGGTGAATACCGCCACCGACGCGAGCTCGCGCCCCAGCTTCTTTTCCAGCGCCGCGATGTCCCACAGCGTGCGGAACAACAGCTCATCTCCGAGACCGCGCTCCACGCCGCGGCGAAACAGCGCCAGCGCATTCTCGTGCTCGCCCGCCTGCCTCCACCATCGCGCCAGCCCCACCATCTCCGCGCCGTGCGTGAAGCTGGCCGAGTCCGGCGGATGGAAGGCCCAGGGCACCACCGCGGTGAGACACGCCAGCGTCAGGATATCCATGGCGTTGTGGTGAAAAATCGGCATCAGCCGGAAGGGTTCGCCCGAACGAAGATATTCGAAGTACACGTAAGGAATCATTTCACCGGGAAGATCGCCCTCGCGCTCCACGCCGAGAATCTGATTCTCGAGATCCACCAGACGGCAGCTGTCAAACCGCAGCTTCCACAGCCGCCGCGCTCCGTGCAGCAGATCCAGATGATCCAGCGCCGCGAACGGCGGCTTCGCGCGCGCCATGCGATAGCGCGTTTCCAGCAGCGGTCGATCGTAGGTCTTGCCGTTATAAGTCACCAGGACGTCGAATTCCGCCAGATGCGCGGTCAACGCCGCCAGCAGGCTGGCCTCTTCATCGAAATCCCTCATGAAGAACTGCCTCACCCGAAAACCGTCCGCTGCGATGCGCCCCACTCCCACCAAGAACGCATATGTGCCCGCGCCCCCGGCCAGCCCCGTGGTTTCGGTGTCCAAAAAGCACCAGCGCTGTGGCGGAGCGTTACGAACCTGTGCCCCCGATATTGGCGCCAGCAGATCGTGGGGCAGCGATTCCAGATCCGTGATCCCGATACTCCCGTGCCGCCGCTGCCGCTCATAGAGCTTCTCGGATTCGAAGTGCTTCCCGAACTCCGTCTCCACTTCGTGCCCGTTGAGCCAGTCTTCCGGGAAGTAACGGGCCGGCCGGTACGGGACTGGATTGCTCGAAGCAACGCGCGGAGCGGCGTTGGCGAACTTCGCGTCGATCTTAGCGACCCGGCTGCGGAGTTGCGCTAGTTGTGCCTGGAAGTCGCTCACTGCTTCTGTTCGCCTTTTCTTTGCCAGCATACCAGATGCCCCCGCTCGTACGGCGGGGACCCTGACCCGCAGCCGGCCCCCAGGCCGGCTTGATGGGCTACAAAAAACCCACCCCACGGGCCGGTCCCCTCGCTACGCAGTCTCCAGCGCCTGCGACATCCCTTCCCACTCCTCAATCCGCCGGCTCAACTCAACACGGGCTTCATCCAGCAGCTTCGAAACCCGAACAGTCTCTTCGGTGCTTACGAAGCTGGCCAGCTCGGATTCGTGGTGGGCGATCCGGGCTTCCAGTTCCGCGATGCCTTCTTCCAATTCGCGGCAGCGATCCCGCATCTGTTTCAGCTTGATCGGATTCACCCGCTTCTCGGACTTTCGATGATTCTCAACCGCCACGGGCTCTGGCGTCGCCGCACTGATCTTGAGGTCCAGCGGCTTACCGCTCTTGCGCCAAAGATAATCTTCGTAATTGCCGGGGAAGATGCGAACCTCGCCCTCGCCGATCTCGAAGACGCGAGTGGCCAGCTTGTCGATGAAGTAGCGGTCATGCGAAACGAACACCACTGTACCCGTGTACTTCTCCAGCGACTCCAGCAACACATCCTTCGCGCGCATGTCCAGGTGGTTGGTAGGCTCATCCAGCAGCAAAAAGTTCGATGGATGCAGTAGCATGCGCGCCAGCGCGTAGCGGTTTCGCTCGCCGCCCGAGAGCACGCCGATGCGCTTGAAGACATCATCCTCGGAGAACAAAAAGCAGCCCAGCAGACTGCGCAGCTCCGTATTGGACGACCGGACCGCCACCGACGCCAGATCGTCCAGCATGCGCGCGTTCGTGTCCAGCTCCTTGTACTGATCCTGCGCGAAGTAATCCGGCTCTACGTTGTGCCCCAGCTTGTATTCGCCCCGCGTGAGCGCCTCGGTACCGGACAGCAGCTTGATCAGCGTCGACTTGCCGGCGCCGTTGAT
>JAYTVY010000440.1:0-6721 GCA_043743755.1 Bryobacterales bacterium
GCGATCGGGGGCCCATCGATCTCGAGGGGGTAGCCCTCGAGGAGGAAGCCGAGCTTGAAGTCGTCGACGAGCTTCAGCGGATACGCCCACGCCTCCATGGCGCGGTTCTCGTAGCCGAACGCGGCCGAGCGCCGCCCCACGACGTCGAAGAAGGCGCCGTGCTCGGTGTGCCGCTCGAGGCGGAGGCCGCTTTCGGAAAACGCGAACCGCGGCACCCAGGCGCGCGGCGGAGGCGCCGGCTCGGCGGGGACGCCGGGCGCGGCAAGAAGAACGATCAGGGCGGTCGCCACGGGCCGGGAGCTTCTCACGCCACCTCCAAATTCAGGGACGGACGCTTGACGACGGTCGCGGCGGCGGAATAGTATCCGCTCACAAGTGTTCACCGCCTACCCCGGAATGCCGTCAGAACGCCGAAGGTCTATGTCCAAGCATCGCCAGAATGAGGATCAAATGAGTTTGAGCCGCGTTGCCGCCACCCTGACGGCCGTCCTGTTACTCGCACTCGTACCGGGCCCCGCGGCATTCGCTCAGGCCGTCTACGGCAGCATCGCGGGCACGGTCGCCGATCCGAGCGCCGCCGCTCTTCCCGGCGTCACCGTCACCGCCACCCAAGGCAATCGGAAACTCATCGCGCTCACGGATCTGCAAGGGGCTTATGCATTCGCGGACTTGGACGACGGCTTGTGGTCCTTCCAGGTAGAAATGCTGTGCTTCTCTACCATCCGGCAGGACCTCACTGTCGCCCCCGCCGCTACCAGTCCAGTCTGGGAATTAAAGCTCCTGCCCCTGAACGAAATCCATGCGCAACTCCCGCCGCCCCCAGCCCCGAACTCCGCCGCGGCTCCCGCGCAGCCCGGATTCCAGCACACCGATCTGAACGCCTCGGCGCCCAAGGACTCAAGCGCCAGGCCGCCCGGCGAATTGAATGTAGGCGAACCCTCGCCCGACGATCTCAATGATCGTGCCGCCGACGGCTTCTTGATCAACGGCACCGCGAACAATGGCGCGAGCTCGGCATTCGCGCTTGCGCCGGCGTTCGGCAACGCCCGCAATGGCCCCAAATCGCTGTACAACGGGAACCTCGGATTCATCGTTGACAATTCCGCGTTCGATGCGCGCGCCTTCTCGCTCACCGGCCAGGATACGCCTAAGCCCGGTTACAGTCGCTTCACGGCGGTGCTGGCGTTCGGTGGCCCCATCAAGATTCCCCATTTGCTCAAGAACGGACCCAATTTCATCTTCAACTACCAGTGGACGCGCAACCGCAACGCCAACACACTGCCGGGTTTGATGCCCACGCTCGCGGAGCGGAGCGGAGATTTCTCTCAGTCTCTGAACGCACAAGGGCAGCCGGTACAGATCTTCGATCCAACCACGGGCGCGCTGTTTGCGAACAATACCATCCCGCGCGAGCGGTTGAGCCAGCCGGCCCAGTCGCTGTTGAAGCTCTATCCGCTGCCCAACTTCGCCGGCGGAGCGCGCTACAACTACCAGATTCCGATTCTGGGCGCTACGCATCAGGACACCTTGCAATCGCGCGCGAACAAGGGAATCGGACGAAAGGATCAGATCGCGGGCGCTTTCGCCATGCAGAGCACCCGGTCTAACGTGCCAAATATTTTTGGTTTCTTGGACACCGCCGATACCACCGGAATCAATGCCAGCGTCACCTGGCGTCACAGTTTTACTCCGCGGTTCTATGGGAATGCCGCGTACCAGTTTAGCCGGTTGATCCTGCGCTCTTCGCCGTTCTTCGCGAATCGCGTGAACATATCCTGGCTGGCGGGAATCTCGGGCAACAATCAGGAGCCGGGGAACTGGGGCCCGCCGAGCCTCGCGTTCTCCAACGGCACCGCGGGACTCGCCGATGCGCAGCAGTCGCTCACCCGCAATCAGACCAGCAAGATACTTTATGACCTGATCTGGAATCGGGGGCGGCACAATGTTTCGTTCGGCGGCGATTTTCGCCGCGAGCAATTCAATCTGCTTTCCCAGCAAGACCCGCGTGGGACTTTCACATTTACGGGCGGAGCCACGCAAGCGAGCGGCAACGCCACCAGCGGATCCGCGCTGGCTGACTTTTTGCTGGGAGTGCCGGATACCAGCTCCATCGCATTCGGCAACGCCGATAAGTATTTCCGCGCGTCGGTGTTTGACGCGTATGTCACCGATGACTGGCGGATGAGTCCAGGTTTCACTTTGAACGCCGGAGTCCGCTGGGAATATGGCGCGCCGATCACCGAGCTTTTCGGACGCCTGGTGAACCTCGACATCAGTCCCGGTTTTACGGCGATCGCTCCGGTGGTGGCCAGCCGTCCCATAGGGCCGCTGACTGGCCAGCTATATCCCAATTCGCTGGTGCATCCCGACAAGCACGCGTTTGAGCCGCGCGTCGGACTTTCCTGGCGTCCCTTCGCCGCATCCTCCATGGTCGTGCGCGCCGGCTACGGCGTTTACTACAACACTTCCGTGTATCAATCCATCGCGACGCAGATGGCGCAGCAATCGCCGCTCTCCAAGAGTCTGAGCGTTCAGAACAGCCCCGCCAATCCGCTCACACTGGCGAATGGATTCAACGCCGGACAATCCGGCACGCCGAACACCTTCGCCATCGATCCTCACTTCCAGGTGGGATACACGCAGCAGTGGCAGGCGTCGGTGCAGCGCGATCTTCCGTGGAGCACCGTGCTGATCGCGACGTATCTCGGCATCAAGGGAACACGCGGCGCCCAGGAATTCCTGCCCAATACGTATCCCATCGGCGCGCTGACTCCTTGTCCGGCGTGTCCCACCGGATTCGCGTATCTCACTTCCAACGGAAACTCCACTCGCGAAGCCGGCCAGCTCCAATTGCGGCGGCGGCTGCACAACGGATTCACCTCCACGCTGCTGTACACGTTTGCGAAAGCGATTGACGATTCGGCGCTCGGAGGCCGTGGGCAGGCGAGCTCGGTAATCGCGCAAAACTGGCTTGATCTGAGCGGGGAGCGCGGACTATCGCACTTCGATCAGCGCCACTTGTTGAGTTTCCAATCGCAATACACTCCCGGCATGGGCATGCACGGCGGAACACTGCTGGGCGGCTGGAAAGGCGCGCTGCTCAAGGAATGGACCTTTGCGACGCAGATTACGCTGGGTACCGGGTTTCCGCTGACGCCGGTCTATGTGGCCGCCGTTCGAGGCACGGGAGTCACCGGTAGCATCCGGCCGGACTATACCGGCGCTCCAGTATATGCGGCGTCGCCAGGCTTCTTCCTCAATGCGGCCGCCTTCGCTCCGCCCGCCCTGGGTCAATGGGGCAATGCGGGAAGAAATTCTATCACCGGACCCGGCCAGTTCACGCTCAACGCATCCATGGGCCGCACTTTCCGGTTGAGTGACACGCTCAACATGGATTTGCGAGTGGACTCCACCAACGCGCTCAATCACGTCACCTATCCCAGTTGGAACACCAATATCACCAGCGCACAGTTCGGATTGCCAGGCTCCGCCAATGCCATGCGAAACGTGCAAACCAGTCTGCGGATCAGGTTCTGAAATGCGACATATTCTTATATTCTTCGTCACCTGGACGCTGGCCGCCGGCGGGCAGCAGACCGGACAGAATACTTCGCCGGCGAATAAGCCGTCTACCTTTCAGAGCAGCACACAGCTGGTAGTCGAAACCGTCACCGTGAAGGACAAGAGCGGTAATCCGGTGGAAGGCCTGGCGGCGAAAGATTTCACTCTTACCGAGGACGGCGTGCCGCAAGTTATCCGCTTCTTCGAATTCCAGAAGCTGGAGCAGCCTCCCGATGCGCCGCCCGCGCCCGCGCCTCCCTCCACACCGGGGCGCGTACTCCCTCAAAAATTGACGCACACCCAAATCGCACCCGAAGCGACCGGTGAAGGGCGTTACAAGGACCACCGCTTGCTGGCGCTGTATTTCGACATGACCGCCATGCCGGATGCCGATCAGCTCCGCGCACTCACCGCTGCGCGCAAGTTCGTCCACACCCAGATGACGCCGCGGGATCTGATGGCCATCATGATCTTCACCGGCGGCGCGGTGCAGGTGCTGCGCGATTTCACAGCCGATCGCGAACTGCTCGAAAACACGCTGGAAATCCTGGTGGTGGGCGAGGCCGAAGGGTTCGATGCGGCCGTCAGTGACGCCAGCGCGTCCGATACCGGCGCCGCCTTTGGGCAGGACGACGGCGAGTTCAACATCTTCAATACGGACCGCCAACTGGCCGCGCTGCAGACGGCGGTGAAGATGCTGGGGCAGCTCAACGAGAAGAAATCGCTGATTTACTTTGCCAGCGGCTTGCGCCTGAACGGCGTGAACAACCAGGCGCAGCTGCACGCCACCATTAACGCCGCTGTGCGCGCGGGCGTATCGTTATATCCCATCGACGCGCGCGGTCTCGTGGCCCAGGCTCCGCTGGGAGACGCCAGCCAGGGCTCTCCGGGCGGGATAGCGATGTACACCGGCGGATCGTTCATGGCCGCCACCACGAACTTCCAGCGGTCCCAGGACACCCTGTATGCGCTGGCGGCCGACACCGGCGGGAAAGCGCTCCTGGACTACAACGACCTGACCGCCGGCATCGTGCAGGCGCAGAAAGGCATGTCCAGCTACTATCTGATCGGCTACTACACCAGCAATGAAAAGCTGGATGGCAAGTTTCGCCGGATCAAGATTTCGCTCAATGGTGGGATGGCCGCGAACCTCGATTACCGTCAGGGGTATTTTGCGGGGAAGGTCTTCGGCAAGTTTACCAGCGCCGACAAGGAGCGCCAGCTGGAGGACGCGCTGATGCTGGGCGATCCCATTACGGAGCTCACCATCGCCATGGAAGTGGATTACTTTCAGTTGAACCGGGCCGAGTATTTCGTGCCGGTTTCAGTCAAGATTCCAGGGCGCGAGCTCGCGCTGGCCCGCCGCGGCGGAGCGGAACACACGCTGATCGATTTCATCGGCGAGGTGAAGGACAACTACGGGACCACCATTCAAAATGTGCGCGACAAGGTGGACATTAAGCTGAGCGGAGAAACGGCCGCCCAGCTGGCGAAACATCCTATCGAGTACGAGACTGGATTCACGCTGCTGCCGGGCACCTATAAGATCAAGTTCCTGGCCCGCGACGCCGAGACCGGGCGGATCGGCACCTACTTGAGTACGTTCGTGATCCCCAATCTGAATAAAGAAGAAAAGCGGATTCCTATCAGCTCGGTGGTGCTAAGCAGCCAGCGTATTGACCTCCGCGACGCGATATTCAACGCGAAGGACAAGGGACAAACGCTGGCAGTGAATCCGCTGGTTCAGGAAGGCCACAAACTGATCCCCAGCGTCACGCGCGTATTCAGCAAGGCTCGCGCCATGTACATTTATCTTCAGGCCTATGAGCGGGGCGCCGCCACCACCCAGCCGCTGGTCGCTTTCGTCAGCTTTTACCGCGGCCAGTCCAAGGCGTTTGAAACCCCGCCCCTTCAAGTGATCGACGGAATGGATCCCAAATCAAAAGCAGTCCCCCTGCGGTTCAGCTTTGCTTTGGACAAGCTCGATCCGGGCAACTACACCTGCCAGGTAACCGTCCTCGATCCCACCGCGGGCAAGGCCGCCTTCTGGCAGGCCCCGGTAGTCGTGGTCCCTTAGCCGGCCGCTCTCTAAAACGAAAACCGCAGCGCTAACTGCAACTGCCTCGAGAAATTCGCCTGCGTCGTGATCTTGCCGAAACTGCTGCTCCCGAAACTGGTATTCGGCCCGTAGAACAGCGGAGTGTTAAACGCGTTCAGCGCTTCGCACCGGAACTGGGCTTTGAGGGTCTCCTTGATACTGACGTTTTTGAAGACCGACATATCCCAATTCACTTGTCCGGGACCGCGCATATCGATGGTGCGGCCCACGTTGCCGAATGTAAACTGGGGCGCGGTGGAGAATGCGGCCGGATTGATATAGTTGTTCAGGCGGGCTTCCAGGCTGCCGCTGGTGACGGGTGAAATTCCGGTGGCGTTCGGCCGCTGACTGGCATACCCAAAGCCCGAATTGAAGTTGGTGCTTTGTGAAATCTGAAGCGGGAAGCCGGTCTGAAACACGGAAACTGTATTGATGGCCCAGCCGCCTGCAACGTAGTCCATGAACCTTCCGCCGCTCAGGTAAGGTTTACCCTTGCCGAACGGCAACTCGTAGGACACCGACGTGGCCCAACGGAACGGAGTGTCGATGTTAGAGAAGGCATACTCGGCGGCCATGTTGTAGGGATTCTGGGGCGCCTTGGCTCCGGCGTTCAGCGTGTTCCCGGGTCCGCCGGCCGATTCATCCCAGTTGCGCGACCATGTGAACGAGGACAAGAAGGTCAACCCGTGGCTGAATCTCTTCTGCGCTTTCAGGACCATCGAATAGTACTTCGCCTTGTTGTTGTCGTCGAACAATGCGTTGATGGAGCTGTAAGTGGGGAACGGCAGCAGTAGTTGGGATGCCTGCACCTTGGCGGTCCCGATGACCCCCGTGCCGCCGTGTCCGAAGAAGGGGTTTGGCACCGACTGCGTCAACGCCGAACCTTGCGACAAGAGCGCGGGATTTAGAGCGTTCAAATTGATAGAGGCAGTTCCGGTCACCAGGTGGCTGGACTTGGATCCGACGAATCCGATTTCGGTCGGGATGCCGCCAGGCAGCTCACGCTGGATATCCAGCGAATACTGCTGGACGTATGGCGACTTTGCGTGCGGGTCTACCAGA
>JAYTVY010000441.1:0-5223 GCA_043743755.1 Bryobacterales bacterium
CCATGTGGAGCCGGAACCCTTTCGCACCAGCCACGCGGCGTCTTCGGCGGACGTGCTGATGGCCAGACCCATGACGTTTCCACGAATGGGATAGAAGGAAATGTGACGGCTCGGCGTGCTGCCGCCGAATGAGCAGAATCCGTTATGGCAGCTGCCGCCTTGCTGCACGGCGTAGGCCATCAGTTCCTTCCAGTGGAAGCGCCCGCGCAATGCGAAGAACGAATCGCCTTTGCGGAATGCGCCCGCCACGGCATCCAGGTCCTGCTTGTAATCGAACAAGGTCTGATCCACGAACTGCTGATACTCGAGTTCCTGCGCGGCTTTGGAGCCCGCGATCAGGTTGAGGAATCCAGCGCGGCGCAGCGCGTCCACATCGATATACACCACCGTGGCGTCCTTGGCGGGAAGCAAAGCGGTCAACTGGGAAGGCGATGCCGGCGAGCGGAAACGCGTCCAGTACACGGCCAGCATGAGCGCGGCGCATGCCGCGGTCAATAACGCGGCATACCACCAGGGCTGAATGCGAATGCGCACTCCGTGAGCTTACACCGCCGCGGATGCCGCTGTCATCCGGGCTTCCTTCCAGAGGGCCAGATACGGCTTCAGTTCCTCCATCATGCGCCGGAATTGCGGCAAGTCCAGCGATTGCGCGCCGTCGCTTACGGCCTTTTCGGGCGCCGGATGCACCTCCACAATCAAGCCATCGGCTCCGATCGCCACCGCCGCGCGGGTAAGCGCCGGAACCAGGGTGCGCTTTCCGGTGGCGTGGCTGGGGTCGAGTACCACGGGAAGATGAGTCAGCTCATTCAGTACGGGCACAGCCGCGATGTCACAGGTATTGCGGGTGGCCGTTTCGAAGGTCCGGATGCCTCGCTCGCACAGGATTACGTTCGGGTTTCCGTGCGCGACGATGTATTCGGCGGACATCAACAGCTCTCGGATGGTGGAACTCATGCCGCGCTTCAGCAGGACCGGCCTTCCGCACCCGCCCAGTGCCTTGAGCAACGCGAAATTCTGCATGTTCCGCGCGCCCACTTGCAGCACGTCGGCGTATTCGGCGATCAGGCCGGCGTCGCGGTCGCTCATCACCTCGGTGACGATAGCGAGTCCAGTGGCTCGTTTGGCTTTTTGCAGCAGCTTCAATCCTTCTTCCTCCATGCCCTGGAAATCGTAGGGCGAGGTGCGAGGTTTGAAGGCGCCGCCGCGCAATAGTTTCGCGCCCGCTGCTGCCACTCCTTCGGCCGCGGCCATGATCTGCTCTTCCGATTCCACCGAGCAAGGGCCGGCCATGACGATAAAGTCGTCGCCGCCGATCTCGAATCCGTTGATTCGGATTTGAGAGCGGCCGGCGTGGAATTCGCGGCTGACGAACTTGTAGGGCGCCGAGATGCGCAGCGCGCGCTCCACCTGCGGCATGGCCTCGACGGATTCCAGGCAAGCGGTAACATCGCCGACGCCCACCACGGCGATGACCACGCGCTCCTCGCCCTCAATGGCGTGGATCTTGTAGCCAAAGTCGCGGATGCGATCGCATACCTGATCGATCTCCGCGCGAGTGGCGTGCAGCTTCATCGAAATGATCATGGCGGTCTCCTAAAAAGAAACGACCCACTCTTTCGAGTGGGTCGCCTTTGAATCGCTCTGCTCAAACTACCCCCACTCGTTGCGTTCAGGTTCTAAACCAAAACCTGAATCGAAACGAGCTGGAGAAGGAAAGCATGAAAGGGTAGTATAACCGCGTGTGTGTGCAGGCGCAAGAGAACCTCTGCGAGGTGGTGTTGGGAGGATTTTCGGACCGCGCCACTTTAGAGGGTATCCTGGACGTGTATGGCACAGGACAAGATTTCTAAATCGGATGCGGAATGGAAGGCTCAGTTAACGCCGGAGCAGTATGAGGTAGCCCGTGGGAAGGGTACCGAGCGCGCGTTTACGGGCAAATATTGGGACAATCACGAGCCGGGTGAATATCGCTGTGTCTGCTGCGACGCGCCGCTGTTTCGCTCGGAGGAAAAGTTCGAATCGGGTAGCGGCTGGCCTAGTTTCAGCGCCCCGCTGGCCCCCGGCGCGGTGCGCGAGGAGACGGATTCGGCTTATGGC
This sequence comes from Bryobacterales bacterium, assembly GCA_043743755.1. Taxonomy (GTDB): domain Bacteria; phylum Acidobacteriota; class Terriglobia; order Bryobacterales; family Bryobacteraceae; genus JALYHQ01. The sequence continues at coordinate 2,098 of JAYTVY010000441.1, forward strand.
ATGCGGCGGACCGAAGTGGTTTGCGCGCGCTGTGATGCGCACCTGGGCCACGTCTTCCCGGACGGTCCGAAACCGGCCGGGCAACGCTATTGCATGAACTCGGCGGCGCTGGATTTCAAGAAGCAGTAGCGCGTTGGCGGCAGTTGCGGCGGACCTGTTATACTCGAATCGGTATTTGACTGTCTCGCGAGTCCGGCCGAGTCCGAGTGACGGGTGTTTCGTCCTTCCCGCCGAGCCCCGATTAGCCCGCTTTCAAATGGCTAAGGAGAAATTTTGAAGAACATATTCGTAGGGAACCTGGATTTCGGCGCAACGGAGGATTCGTTACGCGCGTTGTTTGAAGCCCATGGAGCCGTCGACCGGGTCAGCATCATGACTGACCGCGATACGGGCCGCTCGCGCGGGTTCGCGTTTATCGAAATGCCCAACACCGAAGAGGGCGAGCGCGCGATCGCGGCGCTCAACGGGCACAATCTGGGTGGCCGCGCCATGAATGTGAATGAGGCCAAGCCAAAGACGGATTCAGGCGGCCGGGGCGCGGGTGGTCATTCCCGCCAGCGTCGGGAGCCTCGCTGGTAAACGGCTTTAGAATTGAACCGGCTGGGCCAAGCGGTCTGGCCGGAATACTTTAGGGAGATCCTTTATGGCTGGACGTTCCAGCACCTCAGTGAAGAAGCGCCAGAAAGAACTGGCGCGTCAAGACAAGGCCAAGGAGAAGGCCTCGAAGCGCGCCCAGCGCAGTCAGGAGAAGCCGACGAGGCCGCCCGGCAGCGGGCCGGAAATCGACCTGGACTACAAGCCTGACATCGGCGACGAAGAACAGTGGCAACTCCCGCATTAGCGCTGGCGTGCGCTTAACGTAGAAAGCTTTTGATCCGCCCCGCGAAGTATCCCAGGATAATCGCGAAGACGAAGCACAGCACTAGTGTGGGCGGCAGTTCCAAGGTATTTGATCGACACCATCAGTCTACACCTTTAGCCGCCCACGTCAGCCGGGTCGGGGACCCGCGGCTCAGGCTCTGCGGAACACGGCGTGGTAGAGGAATAGGAACACAACCGCGCCCACCACGGCTACCATCAGGCTGTACAGATTGAGCCCGGTGACTCCCGGCGCCCCGAACGTGCTGAATAGCCAGCCGCCCAGAACCGCCCCGACGATCCCCAAGAGGATGTCGAGGAAAAAGCCTTCCCCGGTCTTATTGACGAGCTTGCTGCCGATGAAACCGGCCAGCAGCCCCAGAACAATCCACGCTAAGAACGACATTTTCAGCTTCTCCTCTTTGTCAAACTTGTTGAAAGTAATCAACCGGCCGCTACCTGATCTTCCAGGGCCGCCTGTTCGGAGGTTAGAGGCGGGTGCAGGAAAAAAGTTACGGGTTTGGCCGGACCCTGGTACTAGCATTGCCGAGTAATGGCCCAATGGTTGCAGTACCTTCGAGCATGTTAGTTTGGGAAGAACATGGCGGCACCGAAATGTCCAGTTTTTGCCGCGATGCCAGGCCTAAGATCGGGAAGCTAAGTGGTTCTATTCCCAGTGCAAATGACGGGTTGAGCGCAGAGCCGTCCATTTCCGGCCCCGATGAGCCGGAAGCCAACCCTCTAGCCAATTTGTCACGCGACTGAGGGACAGCCTGTCGTGGTAGGATTTGAATGCGGTTCATCGGAGCGCGCCTGTAGCTCAGCTGGATAGAGCGGTTGGCTTCGAACCAACAGGCCGGGGGTTCGAGTCCCTCCGGGCGCACCAATTTCCCCCCGGGAACAATCCAGGCACTCTCACCGTCCAATCACACCAATGCTCGAACTGCGGCATCTGGTGAAACGCTACAACCGCATTCCAGCGGTGGACGATGTCAGCTTCGTGATTCGGCCGGGAGAAATTCTCGGCTATCTGGGACCGAATGGGGCGGGGAAGAGCACTACCGTCAAAGTCCTCACGGGACTGATTGATCCCACCGAAGGGGAGATCTTGTTCAACGGTAGCGATGTACGCTCGGACTGGGTCGGTTTCCAGCGGCGTCTCGGCTACGTTCCCGAGGAACCGCATCTGTATCCGCACCTTGCTGGGCGCGAGTACTTGCAGCTGGTAGGCCGGCTGCGCGGGCTTTCGCGGTCGACGCTGGAGCCGCGCATCGACGAAATGCTGCGGCTGTTCTCGCTGTGGGAGGACCGCCACTCGCCACTCTCCTCGTATTCGAAGGGCATGCGCCAGAAGATTTTGTTGTCGGGAGCGCTGCTGCACAATCCCGACTTGTTGATTCTGGATGAACCGTTCTCGGGCCTGGACGTGAACACAACCCTGGTGCTGCGCGCTCTGCTGGCCGGCCTCGCGCACGCGGGCAAGATGATCCTCTACAGCTCGCACGTGCTTGAGGTGGTGGAGAAGGTTTGCTCGTGGGTGCTGATTCTGCGCAAGGGAAAAGTAGTGGCGTACGATTCCGTGGACAATTTGCGCGGCTTGATGCAGCAGCCGTCGCTGGAAGGCGTGTTCGCCCAGCTCACCCAACAGGAAGATCCAGCGAAGATCGTCGACGGTATTCTCGCGGCTATGCGAGGCTGACCATGCGCGAGTGGCTGGAAGAGACTCACTCCACCGGTTTCGAATTGCGCCGCCATTTCTTCCGCCGGTTCTTCGATAGCGACCTCGTCTCCACGCCCGGACACTGGCGCATTGTGGCGGGAGGGCTGATCGCAATTCTGCTTTCCTCCGGCATTTTCTTTATCCCGGGCTACTTCCACAAGTATCGCGAGCTCAACAATCAAAACAATTTCTTCACGGATGTTCCGTTCCGCTTGGCCTGCATGGCCGATGTGCTGTTCCTGGTAACGCTGGCCATGGTGCTGATCGGCCTGCTGACCACCATGCAATGGCCGTCGCTATTTCCTGGGCTGCGGGACTATCTCGCCCTGGCGTCGCTGCCCATTCGCACGCGGGATCTGTTCGTGGCCAAGTTCAGCGCGCTGGTCACGTTCGCCACACTGTTCGTTTTCGCATTCACCATCCCTCCCAGCCTCTTGCTTCCCATCATGATGGCGGGTCCGTATGCGCAGCCCTTCGGCTATCAGATACTGGGACTCCTGGCGTCCACCTCTCTGGGTGCGCTGTTCGTCTTTTTCGCGCTGGTTGCC
>JAYTVY010000442.1:0-1937 GCA_043743755.1 Bryobacterales bacterium
GCGCTGATGGCGACTACCGCCTTGGACTCCTTCTTTCCTACCGCGCCGATGCCGAAGCGCCCCAGCCCGTATCCGCCACCGCCGGCATTCACATGAGAATCGTCGCGGCCGAATTGAGTGATGCTGCCGATCAGGATGGCATCGACACCGAGGATGCGGCCGAGTTTGGCGGCGCTGGACGGGTCGGCACGATCGCTGTTGGAGAAGTTCTGCTCGGCCAGGATCTTATCCAGCGCCTTACGCTCTATGACGCTGTAGACGCCGGCGGTGACCAGATGTTCCACCAGCAGATCGGCGATGCCTTTCCCGACGTCCTGGTCCGTTCCAAAGATGCTGGCGACAGTGCCGCGCACGGTGCCGTAGTCAAAATCCATTACGGCGATGCGTTTCTTCGGTTGGGCGTCCGCGAGGGACGCGAAGGCGAACGAGACGAAAAGGAGCGATGCTAGTTTGCGCATGCCGAATCCTCCATGGATTAAAAAATGCTATCTCCAACAGGGTACCTCTGCTGGGCGGCGTTTGCACGCGGACCCCGGGGAGAGGGCATGGCCCTGAGCGTACGGGGGCGGTTGGATTCTGGTACTATCGGAGACAATGGTCTGCTCTTCTCGATGATTCCGCCCAGAAATTTCCCTCCACGCCGTCCCAGGATCCGGGAGAACGTTAACGAAGCGATCCGCGTTCGCGAAGTCCGGGCGGTGTTTCCCGACGGCTCCGTTGAAATCATGCCCACGCCCGCCGCCGTGCGCAAGGCGCAGGACATGGGGCTGGATCTGATCCTGATCGCCCCGACCGCGGAGCCTCCGGTGGCCAAGGCCATGGATTACGGCCAGTGGCAGTACGAGAACAAGAAAAAACAGCATGAGGCCAAGCGGAAGCAGCACGTGATCCTGGTGAAGGAGCTGAAGTTCCGGCCCAACACCGACGATCACGATTACGAGTTCAAGAAAAACCACGCCATCCGCTTCCTGGGCGAAGGGAATCGAGTGAAGGCGGTGGTGCAGTTCCGCGGTCGCGAGATCGCGCATACGGATCTGGGTAAGAAGCTGCTGCTGCGCTTCGCCGAGGACCTGGCGGCGCATGGCGCGGTGGAAGGCCAGCCCCGGCTAGAGGGACGCAATGCTCACGTGTTGATCAGCCCCATCAAGTCGGCGAAGGACAAAGAACGCGAGAAGAGCAAAGAGCCGCATCCGCCGGGTCCGCCGAAGCAGTAGGGCGAGCGCGAATTCGGCCCGCGGAGCGGTAATTCGCCACGGGCAGTGCGTCCAGCTCCGATCCCGCTCATTTGGTATGGGGTCAACTGCATTATCCGACGGATAAGTAGGTGATTGCATTGGCACAAATCTTTAACGTCTACTGCGATGAAAGCTGCTACCAGCTAAACGACCATTACGGCGTGATGGTCCTCGGAGCTTTGTGGTGTTCCGCGGAGAAGGTAGAGTCTCTCACCAGTCATCTTCGAGATATCAAGAGGAGACACCAGATTGATCCCTACTCGGAGATCAAGTGGACCCGCGTCTCTCCCGCGAAGCTGGCCATGTATCGCGATCTCCTTAACTACTTCTTCGATGAGAACGACATGCATTTCAGGGGCGTAATCATTCCCGACAAGACGCTGCTTCAGCACCAACAACGAGGCCAAACACATGACGAATGGCATCACAAAATGTGGTTTGTGCTTTTGTCCTGTGTCTTGTCGCCCAAGGATGAGTACCGCGTCTATTTGGACATCAAGGATAGCCACGAGGTCCAGTTTGGCAGCGCTAGTTGCTAGTTCGCGGTTGGCGTATGAAATGCTGCCAAGGATCAGATCGGCCAGTTGTAGTAGTTCCACCTGTTCAGATCTAACGATTTGCACACGCTTGATAATCTGGCGTGAGAAATCATACTGGCTGTTGCACAGCACGTCGTGAAGTTTTCTGGCCTTCTCGGCGCCG
>JAYTVY010000443.1:0-6283 GCA_043743755.1 Bryobacterales bacterium
CGAGCAGGTCGCGCAGTTGCGCGAAAACGAAGACGCGATTCGGGCCAGAGGCGCGGGGCTGGCCGTGATCGGGTTGGGCGATGGGGCGTACGCTCGGGCCTTTCGGGAAGAGACTGGAATCACGTTTCCTCTGCTGATTGACGAGCGCAAGCAGGCTTATCGCGCGGTGGGGTTGAAAAAGGCGAACCTGCTGCATTTGTTGAGGAAGGATAACGCGGTGGCGCGGAAACGCGCCCAGGCAGGCGGGCACCGCCAGCAGCGGCTGGGGAAGGATCCGTTTCAGCTTGGCGGGAGTTTTGTGTTTGGTCCGGGGGATGTGGATTTATTGGCGTACGTGAGTGGAACGTTTGGGGACAATGCGGGAGTGGGGCGGTTGGTTGAGGCAGTTGCGGGCCCGGGGGGGCCCGCGCCGACCAGGGGGTCGGCCGTACAAGATTATTCGTAGCGGAGGGCGATTAAGGGATTCACTCGGGTGGCGCGGAGGGCCGGGAGGTAGCTGGCGAAGAGGGCGACCGCGGCCAGGACAGCGGTGGCGGCTCCGAGGACCAGGGGGTCATGGCCGGTGACGCCGAATAATTGGGAGTCGATCAGGCGGCCGACGCCGATGGACGCCAGGAGCGCGACCATGATTCCGCCGCCCACCAGCAGCGCGGCCTCGCGGAGCACCAGACGCAACACCCGATTGCGATCGGCTCCTAACGCCACCCGGATGCCGATCTCGCGCGTACGCCCTATCACCATGTACGCCATAACGCCGTACAATCCCACGGCGGCGAGTATGGTCGCAAGCACGCCGAACATCACCGAGAGCGCGGCCACCAGGCGGTCGGTGAAGATGGATTCATCGATCTGGCCGGTTAATGTCTTCACGCCGAAGATGGGCAAATTCGGATCCACTCCATGGATTGCTTGCCGCAGGGCTGAGACCGTCGCCAGCGGATCCTGGGTTGTGCGGCAATAGAATGTCGCGTGATTAGCGGTCTGTTGAGCGTAGGGAAAATACACGAAGGCGAGCTTTTCCTCGCGCAGTCCGGTGTATTTGGCGTTGCGCACCACACCCGCGATCTGGATCTCACCGCTGCTCTTTCGAAAACGCAGGCGTCGTCCCAGGGGATTCTCATGCCCGAAGTACTTCTGCGCCATGGCTTCATTGATAATCGCCACCAACGGGGCGGCAGGAGTGTCTCCGTCGGTAAAATCACGCCCCGCAAGCAGGGGTATTCCCATGGTGGCGAAATAGCCTGGACCCACCATGTTGACGTTGACGCTCATGTTCTCGTCTTCGCGGGCCTGATAGCCCGCAAGGTCAAAGGCCTCGATGTCGATATCGCCCGAGAGTACCGGCTCCTGGGCCAGCGAAACAGCACGCACTCCGGGCAGCGATGCAAGGCTGTGACGCATGCGCTCTAACAAAGCCTGCATCGCGGGTTGCGTATAGCCATTCAGCACCGGCGCCACGGAGAACGAAATCAGATGATCCGTCGGAAATCCGGTATCGATGTTTTTCACGTTCCATAAACTGCGCGCGAACAGGCCGGCCGTCACCAGCAGCACCAGGGAAAGCGCTACCTGCGCGGCCACCAGCGTTTTCCGCAGCCGTGCGTGGCTCAATCCACCCATGCCCGTGGAGGCCTGCCCCTTGAGATTGTTCGCGAGATCCGGGCGCGTACTCTGCAGCGCGGGAAGCAGCCCGAAGAGAAGGCCGGTGAGCAGCGAGAGAGCGACCGCGAAGAGCAGGACACGCAGATCGGTATGCGCGGATAATCCCGCGCTGGTGGGATCCTCGGGCAGGAACCCCAGCAGCAAGTCGCCCGTCCAGGTAGCGGCCAGAATTCCGAGCGTGCCGCCGCCCATCGCCAGGAGCAGACTTTCCACCAGCAACTGCCGCACGATTCGAAAACGGCTGGCGCCGAGCGCCAGGCGTATGCCGGTCTCCTTCTGCCGGGCGCTAGCGCGTGCTATCAAGAGATTGGCGACGTTCGCGCAGGCGATGAGCAGCAGGACTCCCACCATGCCCATCAGCACCAGCATGGCCGCGCTGAATCCGGGAGGCGCCGAGGAGATACCTTTGCCTCCGGGCAGCAGCGTAATATGGCGTTCCTGGAATCGCTTCCGGGTGGCCTGGGACACCCGCGCCGGCAAGGCCTTCGCTTCCTCTTCGAGCAGCGGCCGCCAGAATACATTCATCGCCGTTTCGGCCTGCTGAGGTGACACGCCGGGCTTAAGGCGGGCAAAAATATTCAGCCACATCGAGCGGCGGTTCTCCAGATCGGCCCGGCCCGGGGACATATCGGCGCGCATGGCCATCGGCACGAAGACCTCGGGCGCTTCACCGGTTCCCACTCCGTGAAAGCCTTTGCGCGTCACTCCGACAATCGTCATGCGATGGCCGTTGAGTGTGACGTTCTGATTCAGAACGGCCTGGTCCGCTCCGAAACGCCGCTGCCAGAAGCTATGGCTGAGCACCACCACCGCATGGGCGCCGGGGAGGCCATCGTCTTCAGGCCACAGAGTGCGACCCACGGCCGCCTGCACTCCCAGCACCTCGAAGTAGTTTCCCGACACCAGGTCGCCGTACACGCGCTCGGTCTGATCTTGCGAGGTGAAACTGAAGGAGATGGGAAAGCGGGCCAGCACGCCGCTGAATACGCGGTTCCGGTCGCGGAAGTCGCGATACATGGGATAAGAAAAAGTGTACTGGTCGCCGTAGCTGGTATCGATGTTCCCGCTGCGCGGGCCGTTGGCGCTGAGCAGCACCAGTTGGCTGGGATTTTGCACCGGCAGAGAGCGCAACAGAGCCTGATCTATGAGGCTGAAGATCGCCGTGTTCGCGCCGATGCCCAGTCCTAAAGACAGCAGCGCCACAATAGTGAAGGTGGGGGTCTTGGCGAGGCTCCTGAGCGAGTACCGAATATCCTGCGCAAGCGTCATGGCGGGCTTATGAGCATTCGAGGGTCCAGAGTAAGCCATTGAAAATGCACCGCCCACGATCTGCTCCACGTTCGCTTCCGGGATTTTTGGTACATTATGTTCGCGACCGCGTCTAAGCCGGGAAAAGGAGACGTTCGTGGGAAGCAGTCTGTTTTCGAAGGCATTGCTTACCGCAACGCTGGGCTGCGCGATTTTTCTGACGCTGCGAACCACCGCTCAGCCGCCCGCGGGTTCGCCGGTCTTGCGAAGTTTTGACCTGTTCATCCCGCTCGAACGCTCGGGCGACCACTCCGCCGCTATCAGCCTGGGCGACTTGAACGGCGACGGCAATCTAGACATCGTGCTCTCCACCGGACGGCACTGGGCTTCGCCGATCCGGCTCTACCTGAACGACGGCAAGGGAAATTTCCCGGCATTCACCAACGTCGGGGATCGCGGATACAAGAGCTATGGCGTCCCGCTGGCGGATCTCAACGGCGACGGGTTCCTGGATATCGCCGCCGGCACGGATTCGCCCGACGATAAGCCGGTGTTCTTTAACGATGGCCGCGGCCATTTTAAGCTGGCGGGCACGGTGGGCGATCCGAAAATGCCAACCCGTAACATCGCCGTCGCGGACCTGAATGGCGACGGGTATCCGGACATCGTTCTAGCCAATCGCGGGGTTCAGAGCTATGTGTACTTGAACGATGGCAAGGGTGGTTTCCGTGCACGCAGAGCTTTCGGCGGTGCGGACGATTCCAGTGTCACGGTGGTGGTGGCTGATGTGGATGGAGATGGAAAGCCCGACTTGATCGTGGCCAAGCGCGATGGCCAGCAAAGCGTCGCCTATATCAACGATGGAGCTGGCAACTTTGGCGATGCGCGGCCCTTTGGGCCCGAACGGGGCGACACGCGCGCGGTGGCGGCCGGCGATTTGAACGGCGACGGCTTCGTCGACATCGTCGCCTGCGATCTGAACTCGGGTACTTACATTTACTGGAATGATGGCCATGGCCATTTCTCACGGGCCACTTCTCTCGCGCCTAAGCTGGATCAACTTTATTCGCTGGCGATAGCCGACATGAATCGCGACGGCAGGCTGGATATCGTCGCTGGAAACGTGGAGCAGGCGAATGACGTTTACTTCAACCTGGGGGCCGGCGGCGCGTTTCGCAAAGTGCCGTTCGGGGAGGCTAAAGCGGACCTGGCGTCGTACGGGCTGGCGATCGGAGACGTGAACAAGGACGGATACCCGGATATCGCGATTGCAAGGACGGGCGGGCCGAGCGGGATATTTATCAGCGCGCCGTTTCACGGGAAATGATGCGAGCGCTGGTGGCGATGTCGGCTGGTTTCCTGAATCTGGCGGCGCAAGAACTGCCTGCCGGGCGCGTTATCGATCGAGTAGCCAGCCAGAGGAGTGAACAACAGAGCTACGCGCTCTATCTGCCTTCTACTTATACGCCGGCCCGCGCTTGGCCGATTCTGTACTGCCTGGATCCTGGGGCGCGGGGGCGCGTGCCGGTGGAGCGATTCGCGGAAGCGGCGGAGAAGTTCGGATTCATCGTCGCCGGATCCAACAACTCGCGCAACGGTCCGCTGGGGCCGGTGCAGGAAGCGATCCAGGCGTTAGTGGAGGACACCACCGCGCGATTCTCCATCGATCCGAAGCGCGTCTTCGCGGCGGGACTCTCGGGAGGCGCGCGAGTAGCGTTGGCATGGGCCGAAAACGGGAAGATCGCGGGCGTGGTGGCATGCAGCGCCGGGTTCGGAAAGCCTGAATTGCCTCGCGACATCTCATTTACGGTTTTCGCGGCGGCGGGCTTCGACGATTTCAATTATCACGAAGTCTACGCCATGAGCCGCGATCTGGCGAAGCGCGGGGTATCGAACCGGTTCGCGGCCTTTGAGGGCGGGCACGAGTGGCTGCCGGCAGCGGTGGCGGGGGAAGCGCTGGCGTTCCTGAGCGGGCAATTGCCGGCAGCAGCCGCCAAGGATTCGAAGGAGGAACGCAAGCAGGCGGATCGATTTGTTCGCGTGTCGAAGGAACTAGCGAGCGCGGAGGGTTTGGACAAGAGATCGCAGTTTGAGCAGTTGCGGAAGGACGCCGGGAAAACGGACGACTCGGCGGACCGCAGGCTGGCGCGGCAGGTGCTGGGGAACGCTTTCGTCGGCGCGATGGAGCAGGGTCGCGGTTTGATGGAAGCAAGGCGCTATGCGGATGCGGCGGGCGTGTGGGAGACGGCTGTGCTGGTGCGGCCGGAAAATGGGAATGTGTGGTATTCCCTCGCGGTGGCGCAAGCCGGCGCGGGCAATAAGAAGCGGGCGCTGGAAGCACTGGAACATGCGGTGGCCAACGGGTTCCAGGATCGGGAGAGAGTGGAACGGGAGCCGCTGCTGGAGGGGGTTCGGAGAGACGGGAGGTATGGGGTGTTGTGGGGAGGCAGGGGAAATCCAGCCAGGTAGATGCCTGGTTAGTGAGGTGTGATTCTGAATGGGTTCAGCGGCTTGAAAATGCGGGAATTTACCCGTAGACAAGCAAGCCAGAATAAGTTCATACTTGCTAACGACTGAGCGCTTCTGCCCACTCGACAGCATCGTTTGAACTAAGTCTCACGATCTGACTTACCTTTCTTAGCCAACCACCAACCCTGGGAGGTTGCATGTCTATTCGAAATACATTTAAAGCAATTGGAATCGCCGGAATCGGCGTGGGACTGTTATACGGAGGCGAGAGCGCGGCCAGCCGGTTGAAAACTTCGGCGGAAGTTCTCACCGAAGTGATGTCGGCGCCGGACAAAGGCATCCCGCAGGAGTTGCTGGAGAAGGCCGAATGCATCGTGATTGTGCCGGGCGTGAAGAAGGCCGCGTTCATTGTAGGCGGCAGCTACGGCCGTGGATTCATTTCATGCCGCCAGCGCCCCGCCATGGGCTGGTCGGCACCCGCCGCGGTAAAGGCCGAGGGTGGGAGTTTCGGCTTCCAGATCGGCGGTTCGGAGACGGACGCGATCATGCTCGTGATGAACCGGAAGGGCGCGGAAAAGCTTATGTCCAGCAAGTTCACGCTGGGCGCGGACGCTTCGGTAGCGGCCGGTCCCGTGGGGCGGACATCTTCAGCTGGAACCGATCTGAAAATGCAGGCGGAGATTCTCACGTACTCACGCGCTCGCGGCGTGTTTGCCGGAATTGCGTTGGACGGATCCACGCTGCGTCCGGATAAAGAAGCGAATCGCGAGCTCTACAATGGCGAGCTGACGAATCAGGAAATCGTCATGGGCGATACCAAGGCTCCCGTGGCCGCGGCCGAACTGATGGCCTACTTGAACCGGTATTCGGCCCGCAAGGAATAGGTCCAGCGGCGGGGGGCCGG
>JAYTVY010000444.1:0-4236 GCA_043743755.1 Bryobacterales bacterium
CCTATCTCGCCGAATTTCCAGGCTGCACGCATCCCGAGCATCAAGGCAGCGGCGATGCAGGTTAAGCGCGCGCCCGAGGTACATGACGTCATCGTGATCGGCAGCGGCGCCGCCGGGGGTATGGCCGCCTGGAACCTCACCCGCAAAGGCGTCAGCGTCCTGATGCTGGATGCGGGCGAGAAGTTCGATCGCGCTAAATTCTGGTCCCACGTAAAGCCCTGGGAATGGCGGGAACGCGTCGCCCGGGGCCAGCGTCCGCCGCAATTTTATCTGGACACGGCCGAGCAGCCCTATCACACGCCGTCCGGCCAGCCCTTCGAGCTGACTCGCGTCTGGGCCCGGGGCGGCAAGACGAACGTGTGGGGCCGCGTCTCGCTGCGTTATTCCGACCGCAACTTCACCGAAGCGGCCCGTGATGGATGGGAAATTCCATGGCCGATCCGCTACTCCGATATCGGCCCATACTATGACCGCGTCGATCAACTCATCGGGGTCAACGGTGGTTCGGACGACACGCCCTGGCTCCCCGGCAGCCGGTACCACCTGCCTCCTCCGCAGCCTCGTTGCGGAGAAATGCTGTTGAAGCGCGCCGCCGCCAAGACCGGCATTCAGCTGGTGGCCGGCCGCCGCGCCGTCGTGACTCGGGAGCATAACGGTCACGCGCCCTGTCATTACTGCGGCGCCTGTGGACGCGGCTGCGATATCAGCGCCTTCTTCAACTCCTCGGATTATCTGGTGGAGCCCGCCCTGCGCACGGGCAAACTCCGCGTCATCGACAACGCCGTGGTGGCGCGCGTGCTGGTAGACGGCAAAGGACTCGCGAGCGGTGTCCAGTACTTCGATCGCCGCACCCGCGAAGAACACACGGTGTATGCCAAACGCGTAGTGGTGGGTGCTTCGTGCGTCGATTCCACGCGCATTCTGCTGAACTCGAAATCCAGCGAATATCCCAACGGAATTGGAAACAGCAGCGACGCGATCGGCCGCTATCTCAGTGAGCAGATCCGATTTCACATGTACGGGTTCCTGCCCGAGCTGATAGGCGGACCCGTTCAGAACGACGATGGCATCAGCGGCGAGCACGTCTACATGCCCCGTTCCGATGCGCGTCCCGGCGAACAGCGCGATTACCTGCGCGGTTTCGGCATGCAGTTCTGGGGCTGCGGCGCGCAGGACGGCGCCGGGTTCGGCAAGAAACTGCCCGGCATCGGCGTGGATCTCAAGCAGGCGATCAAGAAACGCTATCCCGCGCTGGTCGCGCTGCACCCGTACGGCGAAGTGCTGCCTTATCGCGACAACCGCGTCACCGTGGAAGGCACGCCGGCGGACCGCTATGGCGTCCCCATTGCGCGGATCGAATACAAGACCGGCGAGAACGAGCGCAAGATGGCCGCGAGTATGTACGACCGCTGCGAGGAAATCCTGCACTCAGCGAAGGCCGAGATCCTCCCGTACGAGCGGGGCTGGCTGGACGTGAACGGCGGCGCAATTCACGAGCACGGCACCTGCCGCATGGGCGCCGATCCCAAGCGCAGCGCCCTGAATGCGTTCTGCCAGTCGCATGACGTGAAGAACCTTTTCGTGGTGGATGGCTCGGCATTCACCACCGCGACCGAGAAGAATCCCACGCTGACCATACTGGCCCTGTCCTGGCGGGCCACCGATTACATGGCGGCTGAAATCCGCGCCGGCCGGGTTTAGCTAACAATCTCGCCTCAGCCGCGTCCATTCCCTATACGTCTCGCCGCACTTCGATAGACTGAAGCTATATGTCTAAACAATATTCAGCGCCTCCCCCCATGTCGATCGATGCCGCCAAGAACTACGTTGCCACCCTCGATACTTCGTGCGGCGCTATTGTCTGCGACTTGTTCGCCAAGGATGCGCCCAAGACCGTGAGCAATTTCGTCTTCCTCGCCCGCGAAGGTTTCTATGACGGCACCGTGTTCCACCGCGTCATCGCGAACTTCATGGTGCAGGGCGGCGATCCCACCGGCACCGGCCGCGGCGGCCCCGGCTACCGCTTCGAGGACGAAACCAAGGGCAATCCCCACAAACATCAAGTGGGCTCGCTCTCCATGGCCAATGCCGGACCGAACACCAACGGCAGCCAGTTTTTCGTGACGCACATCGCCACCGACTGGCTGGACGGCAAGCACACCGTTTTCGGCCAGGTGAAATCGGGACAAGACGTGGTGAACAAAATCCAACAAGGGGACGTACTCAAGAGCGTCACAATTCAGGAAAGCTAGGAACATCATGAACAAGCTGTTGCCCATTGCCGTAGCGATTTTTCTCGCCGTTGCGCCAAGCGCCTTTCCGCAGGCCGCGGCGATAAATGGCCAGATCGAGGGGACCGTAACCGACGCCACCGGCGCTGTAGTAGCGGGCGCTACGGTGGCCATCGCGAATACCGAAACCGGCTTCAAGCGCGAAGTCCGCACCGACGACAGCGGATTCTTCCGCTTCACGGTGCTTCCGCTGGGCACCTATGAGCTGAGCACGCAAGTGGCCGGCTTCAATCCCGAAAAGCGATCCGGCATCGTGCTGACGGCGGGCGCCACGGCGACCATTGACCTCACCCTGCGCGTGGGCGGCACCGCGAACGTTGTGGAAGTCAGTTCCTCGGCGCCCGTCGTCGAGCCGGGGCGCACTGACCTGGGCGCTACCCTCAGCACCAATCAGATTGAGAATCTTCCGCTGGTCTCGCGCAATCCCTACAACTTCATCCTGATCCAGCCCAACGTCAGCGCCCATCCCAACACCGAGTTCGGCGTGACTCGCAAGATCAATGCGAATGGCTTCGTGGATCGCATCAATTATCAACTGGACGGCAGCAATAATACGCAAAGCGATCGCGCGGGTATCCGTTTGCTGCCCATCTCGGATACCTTTCTCGCCGAAGTGCAGCAAGTGAATAACGGCTTCGCGCCGGAGTTTGGCAACACGATCGGAACGGTGTTCAACGCGATAACCAAATCGGGCACCAACTCGATCCATGGCGAAGGCGCGTATCTGTTCCGCCGCACCGATTTCAGCGCCAAGCCGACGCTGCTCACCGCCGGTGCGCCCAAACCGCGGAATAGCGTTAACGCCGAGTTCGTGGATGTGGGCGGACGCATCATCAAGGACAAGCTGTTCTGGTTCGGCGCTTTCGAGCACGTCAAGCGCGACCTGCCTGCGCCAGTTACCGTGAGCGCCGCCAACCTCGCCGCCATCGGACTGCCCGCCAGTTACGGCAATGCCATCCCATTCGGCCAGAACGTGTATTTCCTGATGGGCAAGGGCGACTGGCAGATCAACCAGAGCAATCGCCTGACGTTCCGCTATAACTACTTCCGCAACGAATCGCCTTTCAACAACGGGAACACAGCGGGAATCACCGTCCAAACGCAGACCTATCTGTTCAAGGATCGCGCTCCCGTGTACGGCGCGCAGCTGATCTCCATCATTTCGCCGCAGGCGGTAAATGAGTTTCGCTTCCAGGTTCCCAAGCGTTTCCAGCGCCAGACTGCTTTTGACGCGACGGGCGGCCAGCCGGTTCTCACCATCTCCGGCCTCATCAACTTCGGCGGGTCTGAGCAGACCGGCCTGGTCTTCACTGAAAAAACTCCCGAGTGGGCCGACAACTTCAGCTTCACCCACCGCACCCACACTTTCAAAGTGGGCGGCGACTTCCGCTACATCCTGGATAACCAGACCGCCGCGGTTTTTGCGCGATACGCTTTTGCCAGTATCGCCGACTACCAAGCGGCGCAAAACGGCACGAACCCGAAGTCGTATTCGAACTTCACTCAGACGCTGGGAAATCCGGTGGTGAAATACAACTCGCTGTTCACCGGCATTTACGTACAAGACGATTGGAAGGTGCGCCCGAATATAACTTTCACCTATGGCGTCCGTTATGACGTTTACCGGGTGCCGTCGGCCAACAAATCGTCGCTGTTCCCCGCGTCGCAGGATTTCAAGACCGACAAGAACAACTTCGCCCCACGCCTGGGTATCGCGTGGGCCTTGGGACATGACCAGAAGACCGTGATCCGCGCCAACTACGGCATCTTCTACGATGCACCCCAGACCAATGTTTACTATCGAGCTCTGCTGAACAACGGCCAGCCGCAGTTTTTCAACCTGAGCACCGGTCCAGGGGGCGCCTTTGCTCCCGCCTTCCCCACTATTTTCAGCTCGGTGCCCAGCGGATTCAGCCTCTCCTTGCAGGACCTCACTACCGTGTCG
>JAYTVY010000445.1:0-3046 GCA_043743755.1 Bryobacterales bacterium
GCGAAGTGAAAGTTGAGCCCGCAGGAGCAGAAGCTGAAATCGATGCAGTCTTTGTCCCGCTCCTTTTGTTCATCCATCGTGGACGCCGTAAAAAAGGCGCTTTCAAAGTGTGCGGAGCCTCCGCAGGTGAAGCCTTTGAAGCTCACTGGTCCGGAAAAAACAGCGCCGGTGGCGCGCATGTTGCCGCCCAAGGAACTGTTGGTGAAAGTGACACGCCCCAAAAACGTGGTGGGGATGACCATCTGGCGTTTCCCGCTACCGGATGGATCCGGGATTACCCGCAATTCATATTCGTCGCCATTCTTGGAGGTGTGCAATACCCATCCTCCCGGCCGCTCTTCGAGCGACGCGGAGTCCCCGAGAGGCACGTAAGCGCTGGCAAATCGGTCTCGTAACTCGGCGGAGGGGGGGCCTGCGGCGGGGTCGATTTGCAGGTCCGCAAAGATTACGGGGCCATCAAGGCGCGCATCCCCCTTGCAGGAAATTCCTGAAAACGAGACGTCACAATCCAGAATGGCTCCATACATGAGCAGATGGGTAATGGACACATAGTCAAATGAAACTAACATCCCGGCATATGACTTGACGAACCTGCTGAGGCGTAGATCCAACGTCAACCCAGCGCTCAGGCCTTCGAAAGCAGCCGCTGCGAAAAAAATAGCCCTGGTCAAATCGCACACCAGACCAAAAGATGAGCCGACAAAATCGACATATGCATCTGGATTGTCGATGCCGAAGCGAGCTTCGCGGAAATATCCGGTCATGCCGCATTTCATGGAATTGAAACTGGTCCGGCCGTGGAACTGTGCGCCAACCATGTTCAGCTCTTTGGCGAAGCTGGCCTCCGTGAAATCGGCCGGCTGGAGTTGGTCCCGTAGGAAATCGCCGGGCTCGGTCGCCAAAAAGCTGCAACCCCGAAAATTCCCGGAACCCTTGCATTCCAGTCCAAAGAACCATGCCTTGTCCTTGAAGCGGCTGGTCTGGAAGGAGAGATCCGACTCGCAGACACAGCTCGACAACTCCCGGTCACCGCCATTCACGGGCTTTTCAAAGACACAGTCTTCCAGACGCACGGTGGAGGCGAAGCGGGCGTTACGGAAGTCAAAGGCTCCCGCGAATACGGCGCCGGAAATGTAGATGGGACGTTTGATGGTGCGCAGCGAGATATCCAAGTCTCCGTCAATGCGGACCTTGTCGAGACGCAGCGGATCGGGGACATCTTCGAGGAACTGCGCACGGACCTGGTGTGCGGAGAGTACGGCCAGGGGCGGCGTGGGTGCGGAGGTGGACATTGGGGCTTAGATGTCTATTATGGGGGAAAAGAGATAAGGCGGCGGGACCGCGCCCCCAACAACGACCACAAAAATACCTTACGTCCCTGGACCGGCAAACGCGCGCATCCGATTATCGGGATATGCGGGTTCCGAAGTTGGCATGGGTGGCTGTGTGGCTGATGGCGGCGGCCCACGCGCAGCAGGTAACGGACACCAAACTGGTGGACGTGGGGAAGACTCAGGAGCTTTTGAGGAAGATTAATGGGCGCTGGTGGAGTCAGGACAACCGCGAAGTGTATCCGCCTTCCAAAGGGGGCGTCTTCTGGGTGCTGGATTCAAAGCCTGGGCTCGTGGAGTTCTATCATCACCGGCCATTCCAACTCAGCCGCGCGGAAAATCTGCATCTGTGGATGAGTCAGGACGAAGTGAGAGCGGCGCTTGGCGAGCCGAATCGCATCTTTGGGCGCGACGGCAATGGATTCTGGTATTACTACGGAGCCAACGGGACCAAGGTTCAGGTCCGGTTCATGAGCGGCGGAGTGTTGGGCGAGGCGAAGTATACGGCGGTGGGCGAGAAGAGCTGGCCGGTGGCTTCCGTCGATCGGGATCTGGCCGGGCGTGATATTTAGAAGCTGCTGCAAGAGCGAGCGGTACAGAAGTCAGACGCGGGGCTCGCTAACAAGCAGGCGGGGCGCAGCGAGGCGCTGGGGCGAGGATTGCGGTATCGGCGTTCGCAGCCCAGTACGGTGGTGGTGGATGCAGCTGAACCGGCCGCGCAGCGAAAGAAGACCATCGTCTCGTCTGAAGCGATGGCTTCCGTGATCGAAGGGGCGACTCGCGGGGACGTATTGAACCGGCTGGGTGAACCGAGCTCGCGATTCTCGATTGCGGGCGACGAGGGCGTTCGCGAATCGTTTACATATCATCTGGAGAGCGGCAATCCTGTCGTGATTCGGCTGGTAAACGGAAAAGTGGTCAAGTGATCCAGCCGATCACATTGTTGGGCGCGGGCCTGTGTCTCGCTGTGCTCTATTTGCGCTCTCGCTGCGGCATCTGATTGGCAATCTGGATGGAGCGCCGGCGGAGCAGCCATCGATGCTGGAACGTGTGGTTCGTTACGTCGGAAAGTGACGGCGGGTAAGCCCGTGTGTCATGATCCCTTCATGAGACTGATTCCTGTCGCACTGCTCCTGGTTGCGCCTGTGCTGATCGCCGGCTCGGGACTCGAAACTATTGTGAAGACGGATGCCGGCCTGGTCTCCGGCAGTGGAACCACCGTTCGCGCATACAAGGGGATTCCTTACGCGGCCCCGCCGGTGGGCGATCTGCGCTGGAAAGCGCCGCAACCCGCGAAGCCCTGGAGCGGGGTCCGCGTGGCCAAGAGCTTCCCGATGAATTGCCCGCAACCGCAGTTTGTGTCCGGCCCGCAGAGCGAAGACTGTCTCGGGCTGAACGTCTGGACACCGGCGCGATCGGCGTCCGACAAACTCCCGGTAATGGTCTGGATCCATGGCGGCGGCTTCCAGCTGGGCTCCAGCGCGCAGACCGTTTACGACGGCGAGCCGCTGGCATCGCAGGGAGTGGTGCTGGTGAGCATCAATTACCGGATGGGTGTCTTCGGGTTCCTGGCGCATCCCGCGTTGAGCCATGAGTCTCCGAACGGGGTGTCGGGAAACTACGGAATTCTAGATATGATTGAGGCGCTCCAGTGGGTGAAGCGCAATATCGCGGCGTTTGGAGGCGATCCGGGCAACGTCACCATCTTCGGCGAG
>JAYTVY010000446.1:0-4578 GCA_043743755.1 Bryobacterales bacterium
CAAAAACTGAAACCACTCCGAGGCCAAGTATTGCGAACGATACGGTAACCATGCCGCGAATCATTTGCACGGATTGGAATGGATAGGAATTCAGCGCTAGCGTGATAAGAATGAAACCGCCGGAGATCAACGTCAAGAGGTTGCGCAGTTGCAGCATGGCATAGCGGATGTAGTGCAGGTAGCGCAGCACCACGAACTCTTCGGCGGCTAACTCGGGCTTCAAGCGGTCCATCTCGGCACGGCGGACGCGCAGGGCGCGGCGGGTGAGATCGCTTGATCCCGCGCTGCGGACCAGCTCCGATTCGCCCTTCTTCCAGCGTTTCTCCAGCACTTCGGCATGCAGCGCCTCGGCCACCGTGACCAGCTTCGCGCGAACAGTGTCAAAGTCGGCGCGGTTCTCACGTTCCCCGTTAGCGGCGGCGTCCAGCATCGTGTTGGCGGCCGCGGTAAGCTCCGCGGCATCCTCCGGCGGCACAACCGGCGGCGCCCACTCAGGTTTTGCCAGCGCCCGCATACAATCCAAGGACCAGCTAAGAATCTTGTAGCTGCGCTTGCGGGCGCTCTGCTGCCAGATCGGCGACCACGAGTATTCAGGCGGCAGGCCGTTGAATGCGTACCGAATAGGATGCAACTCCAGTTGCTCCAGAATATTGTGAAGCTGGGCCCACGCGTAGAGGAGATGCGCCCAGGCGGAGAACACCAGCGCGCACGCAAGGGCCACTGCAATGCTGAACACAAGCTGGTAAGGGGACCTCTCAAATCCCTTGAACGCCGCCAGACCCAGCCCGAAGGAGAGCACCGCGACGCCGCAAGGCACCACCAGCAGCCACTTGGGCTTGGCGAAGAAAGGTTCTTCCAGCGTGACGTTCAGTTCAGCGGCCAGCCCGCGGATTTCCTTAAGACTGGGATGGCGTTCTCCGCCGCAATCAAGCAACTCCGGCCTTCGCTCGGCTACGAATAGCATCCGCTGGAGGTGAACCCAGCCCCAGCCGAAGAAGACCGGAAGCAGCAGCAAGAACGGCACGATGGGCGAAAGCCGGCTGCCTAGCGACAGGGATCGCCAGTTAAAGAACAGGGCGGCGCCCGTGCCCGCATCGTTGCCCGCCGAAAGCCAGCATCCTGCGCCGAGATAAACAGCCAGGAACACCCACGCAAGCACAGCCGCGGTGCGCCAGGCAGAGCGTTTCGGGTCGTCAAGGTTCAGAACATTTCGAAAAACCATTGCGGTGAGACGCGCGGCCCAAGCCATTAGCAGGAGCGGAGGAACGATGATGGCCAGCACTATAAAAAGAATGCCGCGATACCAGTCGATATGGCCCGTCATTCCCAGGCTCCAGGCGGACGCTCCGATGGTCACCGTCAAGGCCGCGAGCGACAGGGTGGCGGCCAGCTGGAAGAATGCGCGGCCGCGATAACCGGGCTCCTCAATGCGCGGATTAAAGTCACTGCACCAGCGGCGATTCGAATCTCTCGCGTGCCAACCGATCAAGAGCCATGCCACACCCAGCAAATTGAAGACCAGCGCGGTGGAAAGCCACCCGTAGGAAGGACTGGTGGAGAGAACGGCGGGCTCCCCTCGCGGCGCGCCTCCGTTGATCAACAGGCCCAGAGGGTCGTTGAGTTTCTTCGCGTACTTGTCGTCCAGGAACAGGATGGGTTGATAGCCATCGCGGCCGAGCGCAGTCAGCCACAGTCGCTGGCGCACCGGGTGGCCGGTATCGTTAAAGCTCTGGACGGCCTGGTAGAGTCCTTGTTCAAAGCGGCTGGAAAACACGGTTTCCGATTCGGTGGCTTCGTCTTCGTTCCGGGCCAGCACATTCTCGTCGATTCCGGCGAGCAGCGGCCACGTGGTGATGGACAGCATTCCTTCCAGTTGCAGCCGATCGGCTTCATGCGCGAACAGCAGGTCGGCGTCCAGAATGAAGAGGCGAGTGTTGGGACAGGCCTTTCGCAGAAAATTGGCGATGTAGACGACGTCCAGGACATTTGTTGCTGCGATCCCGGCATAGCTTACATGCTCGCGGCGAATCGCGGCGGCGATTTGCAACAACGAGGATTCCTGCGACACGGCGGCAAGGTCCTTGGCGAAAACAGGGATGGTGTCACGGCCGGTTTGAGTATCCTTCAGACGCAAGGTGAGCGTCTGCTTTGAGCCTTGGGCGCCTTCGGCGGACGACAACGCATTCACATCCACTTCTTCCTGGGACGCGTTGCGAAGCTGCGAAAGATCGCGCGGGAAGGAGATGCGGATCACCTCCGATTTGCGATCCTTTTCGATATCCCCGCCATATTCGGTGTTCTCGTGAAGTATCGCGATCTTGTACCGGCCGGGCAGGGTTTGGTTCAGGTATTCTCGAAACGCCTTCAGCGCGAAGTCGTCGGTATGTACGGAGGACGCGTATCCCACATCGCTCCTCGCGCTTTGAAAGCGGAGCCCCTGAGTGGACGAACTAGCCGTACCGCTGCGAACCCGAAACTTGTGGCCTTTTGCCGGATCGGTGGCCTCGATCATGGAGTCGATGGAACCGGAGAAGGCGGGGCCGGCCACATTGACAGGCTCGGCGCCGGGACGCAGCGCGTCGCGATAGCAAAGAGCGGCCTCGAACTGCTGCTTGTTGATGCCCCAGCTGGGACTTTCGCCGATCAGGAATACAGCCATATCGCTGGCGCGCCGTCCGCCGGCGCTCTCGCGCGCTCCGCGGAAGAACAGGATTCCAGGCAGCCCCTCGCGCGCCTGCCGTTCCGCCTCGATCTTCTTGCGCTTATCCGGGTCGCGTTCCACCATGTCCGTATCCAATTGCCACGGGAGCCAGTAGCTGTCGAAGATGCGGTTCTGATTGGTTTCGGCACGAATGATGGCTTCCATTGAGCGGTCAAATAGAATGCCCAGGTGCGTTCGCTCCGGATCAGGCACGGTGACGAAAAGGAATTCGAGATCGGGGGGAACCGCGCAGACGTCGCTGCATTTGGGCTCGGCCGCGGCGGTGCCCGCGGCAGTGCTGTAATGCCGGCATAGCAATGCCATCGGATGGTTGTAGGGGAGTCGCGGCGGCTGTGAAACCGCGGTTCGCAGCACGCTGCCCTTGGGTCCCGCAGCGGGCCCAGCATTGCCGATAGCCGGACCGGACTGCCAGGCGATGCCTGCCAACAACAGTCCGCCCGCCAAGGTGAGATTTCTCATCCTGCTCCTTCTAAATGTACCGTGACGTCCGGCCGCGAATCGTTTCGGTCAGGGCAGACCATACAGCTTCCGCGCATTGTCTCTCAGCACCATCCGAGCCAGTTCCAGCGCGCGAGTTCGGGTGATTTCGTTGTCACGCAGCATTCCCGTGAGCGCCATGCCCAGCGCCTGGCGGCCGGTGCCGGCTGCTACCCAGGCCGACTCTTCCCAGTTCATGTCTTCGGAAAACGGATACGCATCGGTGGCGAACAGAACCTTTTCAGGAACGTACTCGAGCCACTCGCGGATGACTGCCGCCACCGAGTGGGGGTAGGTCATGAAGGTCTGCTCGGAGAAGTCGGCCCACACATTGGGCTTGGTCAACAGCGCCGCCGTTTCGCGCGTGAAGGGCCAGCCGCCGTGGATCAAGACGAAGCTGGTCTTGCGCAGCTTCGGATCGTTGACCACCGATTCCAGCAACAGCGGATTGGCGCCGCCCACTTCAAAGTAGCCTCCAGCACCGGCCGCGGCATGCAGGTGCACCGGCAGCCCGAGCCGCCCGCACTCCGCGGCGATATAGCGGAACAGAAAATCTTGAAGCTTCTTGTAATCGGCATTGCCGGGAACTCCGCCGGCGGCGTAAACGCGGGCAGCTTCCTCGCGCGGCGTGTCGCCGAAGTCCAGCGAGCGGAGATAAGCGGCTTCGAATTTCTCGGCGATCGCCCCGGACTGCTTGTGCCGCTCGAGTGTAGCTGTAACCACCTTGGCCAGGTACTCATCGAAATCGCGCGGCGGCTGCGAATAGCCCGATTCCTTCAGATAACGCTTCAGCAGCCGGTCCTCATCGGCGTAATAGGTCTTGTGGTCCGGCGTGCGCGCCGAGAGCTTTTGATTATCGAGCGGGTACATCAGCGCATCTACAAACGGGACCCAGCGAAAGCGCGGCGGTGCGATGCCGCGTCCCAGCGCCACCCGGTTCGCGAACATGATTTCGATCCCGAGCCGATCCAGAATGAAGGCGGGATAGCCGTCGGCTTTATCGCGTAAGAGCTGCTTCTTGTGTTCGCGTAAGGCTTTCACGTGCTCCGGTGAGCGATCCGCGTAGCGGTAATCGAAGAGACTGGCCCACGCTCGAATCA
The DNA here is from genome assembly GCA_043743755.1 of Bryobacterales bacterium. Classification (GTDB taxonomy): domain Bacteria; phylum Acidobacteriota; class Terriglobia; order Bryobacterales; family Bryobacteraceae; genus JALYHQ01. Next base: position 4,300 of record JAYTVY010000446.1, read on the forward strand.
CTTCGGGATTCCCGGCGCGCGTGCGATACGGCTCGGGCGAAGGCTCCATCACTTCCACCGGAAGCGCGTCCACATCGTCATCCTTCTCCCCTTGGGCGAGCGCGCGCACGGGATGCGCGTGATTGTCGATGGCTTTGATTTTGGCGATGGCGGCCGCCAGTTGCGGGTCCACCGCCTGGGCCCAGGCTAGCGGAAGGCCCACGCAAAGCAAGAGAAGTCTCATGATGGTAGGCTAACGGAATTGGCGAAGCTGCGCGTAAGAAATGAAACCCGAGGGAC
>JAYTVY010000447.1:0-5549 GCA_043743755.1 Bryobacterales bacterium
CATGATTGCGTAATTCGAGCCGCCGTAAACGCCGCAGCACTGGCTGTTGCACCAGCCGCAATCCTTCAGGGTATTCGCGAAGCGCTACCCGGCGGGGAATGGTCATCTGGCCTCGCCACGGACTGGTGGGGACCTTGTTGGCGTACTGCCAGTTGTTCATCCAACCCAGCATCACCGGTTTTTCACTCTTCGGAAGCCCGTTGAATGTCAGTGCACAGTAACAGTCTTTGCCATAGTCGGTCCAGAGCGTGGTTGAATCCGGGTTTTGGTTCACGAAGCGAGTGCCGTCGAAGCTCCCGATGAAGTACTGCTCTCCCGAGCCGCCCTGCAGCGCGCCAGGATTGAGTCCCACCTTAAGCACCCAGCGGGTTCCTCCCCGCGACCCCTCAACCGGCGCCTCAAACAGCGTGGGACATTCCCAGTCGCCGCTTATGGCCCCCGCCGGACCAAACTCGCTCAACAGATTCCAGCGCTTGAGATCCGGCGAACCATAGAACTGCACGCGATGCTGCAATGGTAATGCGACCGCCATTACCCACCGCTTCGCTTGCGCCGACCAGAACACTCCGGGGTCGCGAAAATCGGAGAGATTCAGATTGAGCACCGGATTACCGCTGAACTTGGTCCAGGTGCGGCCCCGGTCATTACTATAGGCAAGATTTTGGGTCTGCAGTTTGGGGGAATGCCCGGTGTACACGGCCACCATGCACGGCTTGCCCCCGGTGCAGAACCCGCTGGTGTTGTTTTCATCCACCACCGTGCTTCCCGTAAAGATCATGACCCCGTCTTGTTCCGGCAGCGCCACCGCCAGTTCCTGCCAGTGAACCAGATCGCGGCTCACCGCATGACCCCAGCTCATGTGACCCCAGGTGTCACCGAACGGATTGTATTGGAAGAAGAGGTGATATTCGCCTTCGAAATAAACCAGCCCGTTCGGGTCGTTGGTCCAGTTCCGGTTCGGCGAAAAATGTACCCGCGGACGATACGGCCGATCGTTATTCCGCGCGCCCGCACCCAGACCCAGCAGCAGCGCACACACCACGCATCCACGTATATTGGCGTTCATCGGCGCCCTAGTTGGTTTTCTGAAACTCCGGGACCGGAAACCGCGTGATGCCAGCGGCCAGCGCGAGCTGCGTCAATCCCGCCACGTTGTTCACGCCAAGCTTCTTCATCATGGTCTTGCGATAACTCCGCACGGTTTGCAAACCGAGATTCAACAACACCGCCACTTCCTTGCTGGTCTTGCCCTCGGCCACCAGCCGCAGCACTTGCAGCTCTCTCGGCGATAATTCGTCCAACGCGGATGGCATGGGCTTCGCGTCCAGGTCGCCGCGCTGGATGCGCACCAGCAGACGATCCGAAACCTGCGGGCTCAAATACGATCCGCCTTTGGCCACCGTGCGCAGAGCCTCCAGCAGATCGTTGTCCGAAGCTTTCTTCAGCACAAACGCGCGCGCCCCCGAACGAATGGCGCCCACCACCGAGTGCTCATCGTCATACATCGAGAGGATAACGATCTTCACCTCTGGGCAGTGCCGCAGAATCTCGGTGGTGCTCTCAACGCCGTTCAATCCCGGCAGGCCAATATCCATCAATATGATGTCCGGACGCTTCTTCTTGCAAAACAGGATGGCATCCGACCCGTTTTCGGCCTCGCCGATTACCTCAAAGTCGCCGCTGTGCTTCAGGATGGCCTTGATGCCGTCCCGCATGATCTTGTGATCGTCCACCAGGAGCACTTGGCTGAGCATGTTCAACTCCCCGAGGTTGAATCCGGGGCGGGCACGGCGGCTCGCACGGTTGTGCCCTTGGCAGGGACGTGGTTTTCAGTGAGCGTCACGCCGCTCTGGGCGGCATAATATTCGGCCAGCAGTTTGCCAATCGCCTGCGGACTGTCCACGGGGCCGGGCTTGGCGCGCTTGGGCCGGTCATCGGTCACGTCCAGAACAAACTCGCCCTGCGCGCGCTTCACGTGGATCTCGATCTGCTTGCATCCGGGCTGTCTGGAAGCTTGCTCCACCGCGTATTCGGCTATCTTGAAAAGCACCGTGGCCGGCGCCGTGGGAATGCGCGCGATAGCGTCGTAATGCAGCCGGATGTGTCCTGCGAATGACTGTCGGATTCGCCCCACCAGACGGTCCAGCGCCGATTGCAATCCGGCCCGCTCCACCACGGAAGGATTGAGCTCATAACTGAGGTCGCGGAGATGGACGATGGCTTTTTCCAACACGCTCTGAATCTCTGCTGTCCGACCCGCGATTTCCGGTACTAGAGGCGCGAAATCCATCCGCATCACGTCGAGTTGCAAACCAACCGCGCTAAGGACCTGGCTGATCTCGTCATGCAGCAGACGTGAAACCCGGGCCAGTTCCAAATCCCGCTCATTCACCAGGGCCACCAGCATACGCGCGAGCGAAGCTTCCGAGTCCCGCGCGGCTCCCCCGGAGTGAGGACTGTCAGACATCATGCACCATTTTGCGCCTCAGTGCAACAAAAAAGTATCGAATTGTTTCCAAATGCAGCGGCAGGACGGGTTTTAACGGTCCGCGCGGGTCCTCCCGGACCCATTCCTGTGGCCTCGCTCACAGGCTGCGCTTGCGCTGCAGCACGCGTCGGCACGCATCCACAATATTGGTCGCCCGCATTCCGTATTTATCGAGCAAACCTTCCGGCGTGCCCGACTCGGCATAGGAGTGCAAACCGACAAATTCCATGCAGCATGGATGCGTTTCGGCGGCCGCCTTGGCCACCCGCACGCCCAATCCCGCATCCGCGAGGTGCTCCTCGGCCACCACAATGGCGCCGGTTTCGGCAGCGGCTATCGAAATCGCGTCCCGATCCAGCGGTTGAATGGTGTGGAAATCCAGGACCCGCGCGGAGACCCCTTCGGTGTCCAGAATATCGTGCGCCAGCAGCGCCTCCGCCACCAGCAGGCCCGTCGCAATAATGGTGAGATCGCGGCCGTCGCACAGGCGCACGGCCTTGCCGATCTCGAATTTCTGACCCGCCGGATAGATCAGCGGGGCCTTCATGCGCCCGGCGCGGATGAAGAAGGGTCCGTATTGCGCCGCCGCGCCGCGGACCAGCGCCGCCATGGCCACCTCATCCGCCGGCGAGAGCACGGTGAAGCCGGGCAGGGAACAAGCGAGGCTCAGATCTTCAATGCTCATCTGCGAGGGGCCGTCCTCGCCGATTGAGATACCGCTGTGCGTGCCCACCACTTTCAAATTCACATAGGGAAACGCCGCCGTCACGCGCAATTGCTCGAAGCCCTTGTTCATCGCAAAGCAGGAGAAACTGGAGACGAACGGAACCTTGCCGCTGCTGGCCAGGCCCGAGCCGATGGCCACCATGTTCGCCTCCGCGATGCCGCACTCGAAGAAGCGCTCCGGAAATTCCTTGGCGAATAAGCTGGTGAATGTCGATTTGGAAAGGTCCGCGTCGCAGACCACGATGGCGGGGTTGTCGCGGCCCAGTTCTACCAGGGCTTTGCCAAAGGCCTCGCGCGTGGCCATTCCGAGTTTTACTTCGAACTTTGTTTTCGCTTCCATTTCAGGCTAGCTCCAGCATTGCTTTTTCCATCTCCTCGTGGGTGGGCGCCACGCCGTGGAATTTTGGATTGTTCTCCATGAATGACACGCCCTTGCCCTTGATGGTGTGGGCGATAATCGCGGTCGGCTTGCCTTTGGTGGCGGCGGCTTCGGCAAAAGCCGCTTGCAGGTCCGGGATGCTGTGCCCGTCCACTTCCAGCGTGTGCCAGTTGAAGCTCCGCCACTTCTCCGGCAGCGGATCCAGCGGCATAATGTCGTTCACGAAGCCATCCAGCTGGATGTGGTTGTAGTCGACAATGGCCACGATGTTGTCGACGCTCTTGTCGCCGCCAAACATCGCGGATTCCCAAACCTGGCCTTCTTGAATTTCGCCATCGCCCAGCACCACGAAGACGCGCGTGGGACTATGGTCAAGCTTCGCGGCCAGCGCCATCCCTAGTCCCAGCGACAGCCCTTCGCCCAGCGATCCGGTGGATGCCTCCAGCGCCGGAATAAAGCGCACGTCCGGATGCCCCTGGTAGATGGAACCCATCTGGCGCAGCGTATTCAACTGGCTTTTGGGTGTGTAACCGCACTCGGCGAATACCGAGTAAAGCACCGGCGCCGCATGGCCCTTGGAGAGAATGAAGCGGTCGCGATCAGGCCATTTGGGATTGGCGGGATCGTGACGCATGACGTCAAAAAACAACGTCACCAGGATTTCGACGGCCGATAGCGATCCCCCTGGATGGCCGGACTTGGCGGCCGTGATCATCTGAATAATATCGCGCCGGACGGTCTTCGCGATTTCGGCAAGCTGGGCGGTGTCTTTAGTCTGAGTCATCCCTGCTTTTAATGTAGCGTAGGCGACTCGCGCAACACAGGGCCATGCCCGGTGCTTAATCCATCCACTGGCGTTCGAGCATTCGCGTATACTCGCCCGACGAATACAACTCAAACTCGAAATCCGCCGCCGTGATTCGCGTGAAGGTCGTCTGGCTCTGATAGCTCGCGAACAACTGATCCGCGTAGCGGAAATAGTTCCGGACGAATTCCCCAGCCAGCACATCCACTGCGGGCGCTTCGGCGAACATGCAGTTCAGCCCAATCGCGCGCGCGAAAATCGCCTTGTAATCCGCCACGCCCCATTTACGAAGCTTGGCTTCCACCGCCGGCGGCGCATCTTGCACCAGCAGCGCGGCGAAACTCTGCCGCTGGATACCAGCCGGCACGTCGCCCGCGTTGCCAGCCACGAATTCCATGCATTGATCGATCCAGCGCAACAGGTCCTTGCCCACGTAGAAGAGCATCTGCACTTCCGAGAATCGTCCGGTCATCAGCGACCGGTCCAGGTCAGCCGAGGTGGCATCGCCGGCCGGCAGCATGCCTTGGAGTACCAGGCTGGCGTGCGAACTTGCCATGAGGCGTTCTGGACCCGCCGGGTCCGCGAACGGATGCAGAATCAAAGGCGGCAGGAGAGGAGCGCGCTTTTGGGAACCGGCGGGTACTGTATCCAGGAACGTTGCAGAGCTCATGACAAGGCCAGTATGCGGCCTCACCGGCGCTCGGTCAGTAGTACCTTGGCTTCAATTGCCTGGTCCCCTCGGATGACCTTGACCAGTACTTCTTGGCCGGGCTTCTTGGACCTCAGGGCGTACGTAAAATCGTACAAATTCTGGATCGGCTTGCCATCGAACTCGGTGAGAATATCACCGGCCTTCAGTCCGGCCTTAGCCGCCGGCGAACCGGGGCGGATATCGGCAAATCGCACGCCGTTGGGGAGCTCGGCGAAGTCCGGGATGCTTCCGAAATCCGGACCATACCCCGACACCTTGCCGCTCTTATGAGGATCGCCTGGTTCCTGCGGCGGCGCGACACGCACCAGCTGGGGCCGCCCCGGATCCTCGGACAGACGGGACGAAATGTCCGCGATCAGCGCCAGCAGCTTCACCGCCTGCGGCGCGTCGATCTTATCCCACGTGTCGCTGGGCTTGTGATAATCGCTGTGCAGTCCCG